>JAPUDS010000026.1 GCA_027492975.1 Candidatus Saccharimonadota bacterium | reverse complement strand
AACTCCAGCTTCCTGACGACGAAGTATGAGAGGGAGTTGCCGGCGAGGTATTAGAAAAGTCATAAAAAAACGGTTCACAGACGTAACGCTTATGGTATACTAAAACTATATGAAAATGTTCGGTTCGGTGGGCGACTTCTTTGCACTCGACATAGGTACTACTGCTGTGCGTGTGCTACAACTTTCGAAAACAAATGGCGGCTGGAACCTGGAAAAGTATGCAAGCGTTCCAGTTGATATGCGAATAGCCGGGAGCGACTCTGTCGATGACCAGAGAAAACTGTCGGAAGTTATCGCAACAGCCGTTGGCCAGAGTGGTATAAAAACGAAAAATGTCGTCCTAGGTGCGCCGTCTACGCGAACGTTTGCAACCGCTATAGAACTCGCAGACATGCCTCCGGCAGAGCTCGCGAGTACTATCAAATATCAAGCCGAACAGTATATCCCTATGAGCCTCGACGAGGCGAAAGTTGACTGGGCGGTGCTTGGTAAATCACCGAAAGACCCAACGAAGAATGAAGTCTTACTTGCAAGTATAGCGAACTCTTTCTCGGAACAGCGGCTGGATCTCATAGAATCCCTCGGACTAAATGTAGTAGCTATAGAGCCGGATTCGATCGCTGTGTGTCGTGCGTTGCTACCCGCCGGTTCGACAGGGGGTAGGGTGGTGCTTGATTTTGGCGATGTAACAGCGGACCTGGTAGTAGCTCTCGGGGATTCACCACGACTCATCCGCTCTATACCGACTGGTCTTCGAAGTCTCGTAAAGGCAGCGGCACAGAACCTGAATATCCAGGAACAACAGGCAACGCAGTTTATAGTGAAGTTTGGTCTGGTCCCGGACAAACTTGAAGGGCAGATACTTCGTTCTCTCGAGTCAACGATGACTCAGTTTGTTTCCGAAGTCGTAAAGTCTATCAAATTTTTCCAGACAAAGTATCCGGACGTTCCTGTTGCGGAAATCCTACTCTCAGGCTATGCAGCAAGCATACCTGGTTTTGACGCGTATATTTCCCAGAAAGTCGGTTTACCAACAAAACTTGCAACTCCATGGCAGTACGTACGAGTACCGCAGTCTGATCAAGCGGCGCTGCAAGGTATCGCTTCACAGTTTGCGGTTGCTGTCGGGCTAGCCCAAAAGGGGGACATATGATAGGTCTAAATCTTCTACCCGATGTCAAGAAAGAGTTTCTTAAAGCGCAGCGTATGCGCAACACCGTTATCAGCATATCCATCCTGACTATGTTTGTAGCTGGCGGAGTAACTGTATTTCTAGCACTTTTCGTGTATATTGGGCAAAATACAGCTATCGGTGCTGTCAGAAAGAGCGTTAGCGACAAACAAACAACGTTTGAAAGCAAGCCGGAAGTAACGAAGTATTTGACGATCCAAAATCAACTCACGGCTCTAAGGGTCCTACACGGCGCAGATAACAAGATTCTTTATAGTCGTATGTTCGACTATCTGCTGCAGTTGAACCCGGCAGCTCCGAACAGCGTTCAACTTGGTTCTGTACGCGTCCAGAGCGAAGATACTTCTGTTTCTATACAGGGGAAAACGCAGGATTTTCACGCGCTCGATACGTTCAAAAATACGCTCGAAAAGGCTAAGTTAACGTACAAGTCTGACGACGAAACGAAAGAAGTCGCACTATTTTCAGCGGTTATCCTCAAGTCTGGCTCGTTGTCGCAGGATAGTACCTCGACGAGCGTCTCGTTTGAGTTTAGTTTGACATACAACAAAGAAATATTCAGTCCTGAAGTAACCGATTACCAGCTGTCGGTGCCAAAGTTGACAATTTCTGATGCACAGACAAATGCACCAAATGAGCTGTTCGGTAGCAGCAATGGGGGGTCGAACTGATGGAAGCTAGCAACAAAGAAGCTCTGACTGGTTTGAAGAAACGTCAGCAGATAAACAAGGCAAACAAAATGGTCTTTGCCTGGATTGTTGCCGCATCGCTTGTCGTTGGTATCTGTGGAGTAGCAGCACAATTCTTGATACGCCAGCTTATGTTCAACAATACGATTTACGGCGTACTTGCGGAAACCAGTTCAACGCTCGACAAAAACATACAGGCGTATGATGGTCTAAAAAACAGTGTTGTTAAACTGGTCGCAGATAGCAACCTAAATGCTCTGAAAAAAGGTGAAAACAGTACTGCACTACAGGTGATTATCGATGCGTTACCGACCGAAGAAAACCGTTCGGCGCTCGCAACATCCATGCAGAACGAAGTACTCGGCCCGGCCGGTGTCACGATAGATTCGTTCTCAGTTTCGAGCGATGAGTCTAGCCTAGGTATCGCTGCTAGTGCCGGTGCTGCCGGTACCGAAGCGTCGTCGTTTCAGTTTACCTTTTCTATAACTGGAACATATGCCCAGATCCAGCAGGCTATCAAAAACATGGAACGCTCTATCCGGCCGATAACCGTTCAGTCTATCGATGTCCAGGGGACATCAGATAAGTTGAGTGTCAATATCAGCGCGACGACGTATTATCAGCCGGCAAAGGACATTCAGCTCAAGGAAGTGGAGAAAAAACCGTGAAGCGAAACGAAATAGCACTTATCATAGTAGTTGTCAGTATCGTTGTTGCCGCTTCGTATATGCTCTTCAATGCTTTGTTTGGGCAGACTGCACTCAGTCCAGTTAAGGTAAAAACAACAACAGCTATCTCAACTTCTCTTGATGGCGTTGAGCCCGACCCGACCGTTTTTAACAAAGATGCTATCAATCCGGCGGTGAATGTGACTATTGGCGATCAGTCGAATCAACAACCTTTCACGATACAGAACTGAGGCTAGACGGCGATGGCAGTCTTGACCGAAGAACTTCAGGGCAAGCTCGAGCAGTTGCTCGTCAGTGGCGGATCGCTGACGACCGAACAGCTTGAGGAGCACCGAAAGTCTGCAAAAGCATCAGGAACACCGCTCCTGACGGAGCTTGTTCAGAGCCATGCTATCGATAATGAGTCGCTAACACGAGCGATCGCGACTACGAGTGGTGTGCCGTATGTCAACCTGTCTGACGTGACGGTTGACCAGAAGGTGCTGGCGCTTTTGTCGAGTGAGACAGCCGAGCGCTATATGGCGGTGCCTCTCGGCGAACTAAACGAAGCAAATTCGAGTGCAAAGCGACTTGCCATAGCGATGATAGATGCGAACAACGTTCAAGCTGTCGATTTCCTTGCGAACAAAATTCAGCGTCCACTAAAAGTCTATATGGCTTCGGAACAAGGAGTCCAGCACGTTTTAGATCAGTACAAAACTGACCTTGCAAAAGGTGTTGGCGAAGCGATCACGGCAGCGACCGATACTGGTAGCGGAGGGGCTTCGGACGGTTCGAGCGCGCTTGTCATAAGCCAGGATTCTCCGATATCTCGTGCACTTAACACTATCTTGGAGTACGCAGTTCGGGCACGCGCTTCTGATATCCATATAGAGCCAGCGGAGACATCGTTGCGTATACGTTGTCGGATCGACGGCGTGTTGCGAGAGATCATGAAACTTCCGAAAAGTATCGAACCAGCCCTGATAAGTCGAATAAAAATTTTATCCAATTTGAAAATTGACGAACATCGTGTTCCTCAGGATGGTCAATTTGCGGTACATGTTTCAAACAAGGACGTTGACCTTCGCATCGCCATAAGCCCCGTTGTTTGGGGTGAACAAGTGATCGTGCGTCTGCTCGACAAATCCGGTTCGAGCTTCAAGCTTGAAGAAATGGGCTATGCCGGCCGTGCGTTACGAGCTATACGTAAAGGTATCGCGAAGCCGAACGGTATGGTTCTGACGTCTGGCCCAACCGGTTCGGGAAAGTCAACTAGCCTGTACGCGCTCATCTCCGAGATCAAAAGTGACATGGTAAATATCGTAACGCTCGAAGATCCGGTTGAATACAAAATGGCCGGCGTGAACCAGATCCAGGTCAACCCGGAAGTCGGGCTGACGTTTGCAACCGGTCTACGATCTATCCTTCGCCAGGACCCGGACATCGTTATGGTGGGAGAGATTCGCGACAAAGAAACAGCGAACCTTGCGGTGCAGGCAGCGCTCACGGGACATCTCGTTTTCAGTACGCTTCACACTAACTCGGCTGCCGGCGTCTTGCCGCGTCTCCTTGATATGGGTATCGAACCGTTCCTTATAGCGAGCACGGTAAATACTATCATCGGGCAGCGGCTCGTCCGCCGCCTGAGTGACAAGAAAACTCCCATCCCGGCAAATGAACGTGAAATTCTCAGTATTAAAGAAACGGTCAACATGCTACTTCCGAAAACAAAAGAGGAAGTAGCGAAGGTATCCGAAGATCTCGGCTATAAGGATCTTCCACTTGCGGACCAAAACGCTTATACTTTAATGAAGGGGGACGATACTCCTCAGACACCCGGCGGTTACAAGGGGCGCGTTGGACTCTATGAAGTGATGGATGTTACCGAAGCAGTCCAAAATCTCATAGTCAAGCGAGCGACGAGTGCTGAGATTCAGCGCGAAGCGATAGCAGAAGGTATGGTAACGATGCGCCAGGACGGGTATCTAAAGGCTCTACAAGGATTAACCACATTAGAGGAAGTGAATCGCGTTGCTGCGAACATGGCATAGGAAAGGAGTGGGTATGGCAACAGAATTACGGATCGAAACACTACTGGAGGACGTGATACGCAAGAAAGCGTCCGACCTTCATATTCAGGTGGGGTTACCACCGATGCTCAGAGTTGACGGCGCGCTTGCGCCAGTTGCTTCTGCGGATGTCCTGAATGAGGAAGACGTTGAGCGGCTTGTTTTTGCGATTCTTGACCAGGATCAGCAACAGATTCTTCTAAAAGACAAAGAATTCGACTTTAGCTTTGCTTTCGGCGACCTGGGTCGTTTTCGCGTCAATGCGTTTCATGAGCGGGGAAATCTTGCGGCAGCGCTGCGTTTGATTCCAAATGAAATTTTGGGCATCCAGGAACTCGGTATGCCGCCAATAGTTAGTTCCTTTGCCGAATACCCGCGCGGACTCGTGCTGGTGACAGGGCCGACTGGTTCTGGTAAATCAACGACACTTGCTGCACTTGTTGACAAGATCAACTCCGAAAAGTCCCACCATATCATCACTATCGAAGATCCGATAGAGTTTACGCATAAGAGCAAAAAGTCTGTCGTTGTGCAGCGCGAAGTTCACTACGACACCTATAGTTTTTCGGCGGCACTTCGTTCCAGCTTGCGTCAGGATCCGGACGTTGTTCTCATCGGTGAGATGCGTGACCTCGAAACTATCTCCGCAGCTATCACTATCGCAGAGACGGGCCACTTAGTCTTTGCAACGCTCCACACCAACAGTGCTGCACAGAGTATCGACCGTATGATCGACGTGTTCCCACCACACCAGCAGCCGCAGATTCGTGCACAGCTTGCGAATATCCTCATGGCGATCTGTTCGCAGCGGCTCGTCCCGTCCATAGGTGGTGGTCGGGCAGTTGCGTCGGAGATTCTTATAGCAACACCGGCAGTTCGCAACATCATCCGCGAAGGCAAAACTCACCAGCTTGATGCCGTTATCCAGACGGGTGGAGACCAGAGTATGCAGTCTATGGACAAGACACTCGTTGGACTCGTACAGGCAGGCCAGATCACCTATGAAGAAGCACGCAACTTTGCAGTCGACTTAGGCGAATTCGACAGAATGATGAGGGGGTAACGGGCGATGCTTGATTTTAACTACACCGCAAAAGACACGAGTTCAAACAAGGTCGTGAAGTCGACCGTCAAGGCAGATAGTGAGAAGTCGGCGGCGAAGCTGCTTATAGCCCAGGGGCTTATGCCGCTCCAGATAGTCGAGCAGTCCGAAGCGGGTGGTTTCTTCTCGAAGCTAACGAACAAAGTGCCGACAAAATCCCGGATCGTCTTTACTAGACAGCTTGCAACACTTATAAACGCCGGTCTACCGCTCGCACAGAGTCTGCACACCGTTAAGGAACAGACAGAACACAAGCGGCTCCAGGCTATCGTTCAAGATATCATCACTGCGGTCGAGGGCGGCTCGGCTCTGTCGGTAGCGTTTGCAAAGCATTCGGATGTGTTTGATGACGTCTATATCGCGCTTATCTCTGCCGGGGAGGTTTCCGGAACTATGGATAGGGCACTCGAGCGGATCGCCGACCAGGAGGAAAAAAACGCCGAGATCATGGGTAAGGTAAAGGGCGCTATGGTGTATCCGCTTATCGTCAGTCTCGTCATGGTTGGAGTTATCATCTTTATGCTCGTAACAGTTGTTCCACAGATACAGAAACTTTACAAAGACCTTCATCAGGAATTACCTGTTATAACTGCCGTTATGGTAACTGCGTCGGAGTTTGTGATAAATTTCTGGTGGTTAGTAGTAGCTATCCTCGGTGTTCTTATCTACTTCGGTATCAACTGGTCGAAAACGACAGCCGGTAGGAAATTTATCGACGGTTTTAAGCTGAACGTCCCGATGTTCGGCATACTGTTTCGCAAACTCTATATGGCGCGCTTTGCACGCACTACTGAAACACTCATGTCAACCGGCGTTCAGATGCTTGAAACACTGAAGATTTCTGCGAGAGCCGTGAACAACGTGCATATCGCCGCGGCTATCGAGCGGGCTGCCGACAAGGTCAAAGATGGCAAGGCGCTGTCAGTCTCGCTCAAAGGCGAAGAGTACGTACTGCCGCTAGTACCGCAGATGATCAGTATCGGTGAACAGTCGGGCGGTATCGACGCTATGCTCGGTAAGGCCGCAACGTTTTATGAGAACGAGGTCGACCAGTCTATAAAAGCGATCTCAACCATGATAGAGCCGATACTGATGGTCGCGCTAGCCGGTGTTGCCGGCCTCATGATCGGCGCCGTACTGTTCCCGATCTACTCGCTCGTCGGTTCCGGGGCGGCAACTGGTCGATAAAATGCTTGTGTTTTATGGTGCAAGCGGATTATAATAGCCACTATACGGCGTCAGCCAGTATAAATTTAACAATAACAAAGGGTGGTTATGAATACACGAAAACAACAAGGATTTACCATCATCGAGGTCGTTCTGGTGCTTGCTATCGCCGGGCTTATCTTTCTGATGGTCTTTATAGCGCTTCCAGCTTTAAATAGAAGTCAGCGTGACACGCAGCGAAGGAGCTCTCTGAGTTCGTTTACTGCAGGGATAACGCAATATCAAGCAAATAACAAGGGAGCTGTCCCTACGACGGCTAATATTGGTACATTTGTCACTAATTACATGAAATCTAACTGGACTGACCCAACTAGCGGCGCTGCGTACGCACTAGCTGCCACTGATACTGCAGTTGATTCAGCCACTACCCCGGGAACATGGTTCTACACGGCTGGATCTAAGTGCAATGGTGAGGCTATCACGGCTGCTGGCGGTCGAAACTTTGCTGTGCGCATGAAACTCGAAGGCTCTGGCGTTGCCTGCATGGATAACGCAAACTAGACGAGAGAAAACTAACCTAAGTTATATAAATAGCGTCTCATATATAGTGGGGCGCTATTGCTAGAGGAAGTTTTTTGCTAGTATATAGGTTATGGTAGTGCTTATACTTCTACTTTTGGGTCTCTGTTTTGGCAGCTTCGTCAACGCGCTTGTTTGGCGGCTCAAAAAAAAGCGGGATTTTGTCCGCGAACGCAGCGAATGCACACACTGTCATCATGTGCTTGCCTGGTATGACCTTGTACCAGTAGTGAGCTGGGCGCTGCTCAAAGGGAGGTGCCGGTACTGTCACAAAAAGATTGACGATAGTCCGCTCACCGAACTGGCTGTCGCCGCTGTCTTCGCTGTTTCGTACTTGTTCTGGCCGCTCGGGTTTACTGCTGTCGGCTGGGTACTCTTTGGCCTATGGCTTGTTGCACTAGTGCTGCTTGCAGCGTTATTTTTGTACGATCTGAAATGGTCGCTACTGCCGAATGTTCTGATGTTTCCACTCATAGGAATAGGTGTTGTCTGGGTCGTTTTATACTATAGTTTTCTAGCACCTGTAGCGCCTCTCGTGGTCGTTACGAACATCTTACTAGGGCTCGCGAGCGTTGCTGGACTATATGGCCTGTTGTACGCTGTCTCAAAGGGCGAGTGGGTCGGGTTTGGCGACGTAAAACTGGGAATTTTTATGGGACTTGTCCTCGGCTGGCAACACGGCTTGCTTGCTGTTATGCTCGCGAATGTTATAGCATTTCTCATTATCATACCAGGGCTCATGACAGGGAAAATGACTAAAAAAACCCGCATCCCATTTGGTCCATTCCTTATCCTTGCGACCGTACTCGCGCTGCTTTTTGGCGAACAGATCGTTGCGGCGTACGTATCCGTTGTATTTGGCCCGATTGTATAAATGGTTATGCTATAATGAACACTAAGATGCTCGAAGGTGCAAAAGGTTTCACCGTTATAGAGGTCACGATGTTTTTGGCGATCAGTGGGCTATTGCTTTTGATGGTTCTTATCGGTACTGGCTCTATGGCTGCACGGCAGCGTTTTTCAGACACGACAGATAGCTTGCAGGTGTATTTTCAGTCTCAGTACGACGAAGTGGTGAACGGTGTTAACAGTCGAAACACCGGGGGTACGGAGTGTAATTCCTTGGGCGACTCGACTCCTGGGCGGAGTAATTGTCTCTTGCTCGGTAAACTTCTTACTATAGACGGAACAGCCATTACATCATCGTATGTTATCTCGACAGTACCACTTGATCCTGCACAGTCGGCATTGCCTGATCCTCAGAAGCTAGCCGCATCTTCGCTAAAAGTGATCACCGAGGGGCGGTCCACCTATGAGCTCAAGTGGGGCGCCAGGGTGTCCCAAGCAACGCGCTCAACCGCATTGCCTGCTGGAAATGGGCGGGGAAGCGTCAACTCGGTAGCCTTCCTACAGATGCCTGACTCTGGTCGGGTCGTCCAGGTGTATTACAACAGTGTTTCTGGTAGTAATTATACGACTGGTCTGCGAGCGGCGGTGACCGGTGATACGGCTGCTTTTGATCCAGCGTCTACTAGTTCTACAAGCCCAAGTCTTGCTGTTTGCGTACGAAACGACAACGACTTTGCGAGCGCTGTTCGTTCCGCGATAACGTTTGGTCAAGGTAAAGGAGCGGGAAGTATCACAACTGACTATCAGCCGCCGGGGGCACTATGTTCATAACAAAACGTGCCGGACTAGAAAGGGGAGACACGCTCGTCGAAGTACTGGTGGCGCTATCTGTGTTTGGTATCATACTGGTCGGTACATTTGCCCTCATGAACAAAGGTATGGCGCAGATGTATGACACTATGGAGCGCTCAGAGGTGCGCTTGTTACTGAACCGCCAAACAGAGATGTTAACCTACGCGCGTGACATGCATATGCAACAACTGGGAGGTAGCGTCCTAACAGCACCACACGATACAGCCGCTGCAACGCTATGGAACACTATAAAAGGGCTTCCTTCTGTCGGTGGGGCGCCCAACATGAGTAGTTGTGGCAATGGCAATAACACTACGAGCAACGCATTTGCGGTGACAACTGCCGCAAACGGGTCTCTGACGCATATTACAAACGCCAACATCCGAGCTCAGGCTTCTGCGGTTCCTGCGCCTGGAGATGGTTTGTGGATCCAAAAGGTGCGGTCGGGTAGCGGCAATCCAGTGCCATACACTGACTTTTATATCCGCGCATGCTGGCAGCAGAACAGTAGCCCGGTGACACAGGTTATTTCAACAGTAGTGAGGTTGTATGATAACTAGACAGCGTAGACAAGAAAGTGGATTTACACTTATCGAGCTGTTGCTTGCTATGACATTTATCGCGTTTTTGCTACTCTTTACTGTCGCAGCGGTTATGCAGGTGACGAAACAGTATGTTAAAGGCATGGCCATCCGCCAGATAGATCAGACGGGTCGGCAGTTGGTTGACGATGTCAGTATGGCGCTGCGAACAGGTGTTCAGCCGAACGGCTCGCAGCTTACCAACAATCGTCTATGCGTCGGGGGGAAGAGTTATGTTTGGAGTATCGATGGCGGGGTGATCAACAGGTATACTGACGATACTGTACTTCGGTTTGTTTCGGTCCAAGATGCGACGGGTAGTTTGTGCGCAAGCTCTACCGCTAAAGTCGATAAAAGCAAATCAACCGACCTTGTCGGTGCCTATATAACACCACTCAGATTTTCCGTTACACAACAAGGTAGGCTGTGGAGTATCACGCTCGTTTTGTCGACATCTGGTGAAAATATCGCAATTACTGATGCGTCGTCAGTTCTTGGGTTTTCCTGCGGGACGAATCAATTTTGTGCTCTGGGCGACTTTGAAACAACCGCATATTCGAGAGGAGGACAGTAGTGATAACTACAAGGACGGACGTATATAGAAAGAGTGAGCAGGGGCTGGTGTCGCTTCTCACGGTTATTTTCTTCATGATCTTTATATCGCTTATTGCTGTCGGTTTTATCACGATCGTCGTTGAAGATCAGCGTCAGGCACTGAACAATGACCTCAGCGCCAGCGCTCTTGCATCGGCTAGGAGTGGTGTTGAGGATGGTAAGCGGATCCTTCTGTACTGCCAGTCTCATCCTGGCGACGCGAATTGTACCGATGACGTACTCAATAGTCAGGGTGGCTGCAACCTCCTGACTAGCGGTCGTGGCAGCGCTCTTGCTACGACACTTGGAATGAACGTCAATGCTGAAGGTGAGGGCATGACTGGCACTACTGGCTCAGAGGAATATATGCAGCACTACACCTGCCTCACTATCCAGACAAAAACGCCATCTGCGACGTCAACGCTAACGGCAGACGCGGACTATATCCAGCAGCTCAAAACAGTCGACTCGTTCAACAGACTACAGGTTACCTGGACCGGCATGGGGTCATCGATTCGCAGTGGGTCTCTGGCGAACTGGCCAGTTTTGACTAGTTGGGGTAATGAGGCACCAGTACTGCAGTTTCAGGTCATCCCGTTCACTCTGCCGCTTAATGATCTTAACATGGTGGAGTCTGCGGCTAGAACATTGTATATCGTGCCATGTACAGGTGCGTTATGCACAAATACTTCCCCGAATATTTCATATGACGCTCGAGCAGCGACAGGAAGTATGAGAGGGTCAGATATCGCTCCGATTTCATATGCCCAGTGTACGTCATCCGGTGGCTTTTATAGCTGTACGACAACACTGAATGGTTTTAGCGGAGGAAATCCGTCGGGTACTCAGTACTACGTCAGAGTAGCATTGCTTTACGGTAGCACTACCGATCTCACGCTAGCTGCGCGAAACAGCGCAGGTCAGGTGGTACTTTTTGACAACGTACAGCCCTGGATAGACTCAACTGGCCGCACAAACGACGCATTCCGCCGCGTTCGCGCCGAGGTCTCATACGCCCAGCCGACTGTTCTGCCGCGTCATGCACTTGACTCGGCTGCTCCGATCTGCAAAGACATGGTTGTCACTCTTAACAACGGTACAAATAACTGTAATTAGTGCTCTCGGTTCTAGATGTTACGTATCGCTGCGTGTACGGTGAAATTTTCGGTGTACTTCTTTGAGGTGCTGATCTGTTACGTGAGTGTATACCTGGGTCGTTGCTATGGTACTATGCCCCAGCATACTCTGTACAGAACGAAGATCGGCGCCGTTCATGAGCAGATCAGTGGCGAAAGAATTATGAGATACGAAACCGTCAGTGATGAGATTCTCGGTTTCCTCGACGGCAAAATCATACACCTGTACGACTCCTTTTGTGTAAGTTATCTGGCTGACACGTAACCATCGCAACTGATTATTGCTACTAGCAAGACGACGGAGTAAATTAAGCCGTTCGTCAATGATGCCCATACGTCGAAAGCGGTGGTAAAAGCGCATGGCGGTTTTTTTCGTTGGTACAATTTTACCACTGAGATATCGTGAATAGTCCTTTAAACTTTGTTGATCTCGTCGAAGCGAGTGGAGACTTTTGCCATTTGTCTTGCCGATGGCTTGCAACTCGCGCAGCAGTGGTCCAACTGGCAGTTTCTCGCCAACATAATCAGGGTTAAGCTGAATAGTCTTGAGCGTCGGTATGCGAATAACGAATTTTTCCTGATCAGGTAGATGGAGGATTTGGAGATAGTGGAGAGCGTGTATCGTGGGAGTCGTGTGTCTCGGTAGGGTGACAGTACGATTTCTGGAATACAAATGTGCAGTAATACCGAGTCGAAGGAATAACATCTGCACATCTTTTATAAAGGCTTTATTGGCACTAAATAGCTTTGGCTGTCCGCTGTTACCATCGGCATCGTACAGTCCTGCCAAAAAATTCGCGATGTCGTTCTCGGATGATGCGAACAACTCTTCGGGTACTCGCAAGCCGTGTGTCGTCACTGCAAGACCAAGTTTTTTTAGTAGTTTAACAAGTGGCATATGGTAGCAAAATAGAGTATAGCCATTTGAGTTATGATTTTTCTCGATGAAGGCAGTTTTTTTGAAGTGTTTTTCGATAAGCTCTTGGTAGTACAACAGATTATTTTTATTTTTGTCTGAAAGCAGCACGCCATGCCGGTGTTCACTCACTGTCCCGTCACCGCAGGTATAACCAATAAGTCTCCATACCTCCGGTTTATAATATTGCTTGCTTTGTTGGGATATTTTTTTCACTCCCGCCACATACATTCCTATTTTAAGGTCGTGTGCAACGATTTCCTCGATACCACTTGGTCCAATGGTGAAGAGCCGGTGCTCAGGAGTGCACGTTAATTCAAATCCGCCCGCCCGCACTGTCAGTAAGGTATCTGTTGTATGAGAAGAGCGCTGAGATATGTTTCGTGTGGTTTGATATCCATGCTGCCAATGGATTGTTTTAACAACATCTTTACTGCTTTGATAGAGTTTTTCGGCAGATATGATGGTTCTTGGCAGGCTTATTCTTGTTTCGGCATCGAGACAGTGTCGAAGCGTGTGCGGGCTGACATGTTTTGTGATACCAGCTAGCTTGGCGTACTGCGAAACAGCACGCTGCACTGAGCGTGGACTCAGGCGAAAGCTTTCGCCGCGTTCATCACCGGTCTTGAAGCCGCTATAACGCACAAACAAGGGAACGGCGCTGTCGGTTCGGGATCTCAGGTACAGAGCGAGCCACTCGGTCGCTTCCGGGCTGACAAATACTGGTCGGTCTTTCTGTCCTTTACCGCGCACCATAAACTCGCCTCGCTCCAGGTTTATATGATCGCGGTTGAGGTTGGTAAGTTCGCTGACACGTAATCCACTCGAGAAAAGCAGCTCGAGTATTGCTCGGTCACGCATCCCTGCAACTGTATTTGTATCGACAGCATCGATCAGCCGCACGGTCTCATCTGTTGTTAAAAAACTAACTTGGCGCCGCTTTGTTTTTGGCAATTCTACTTTCTCAGCGGCGAGAGTAGTGATGTCGCGTTTTGCACAGTACTTTAGGAAGTTTCTAAGGGCGATCAGGTGATAGTTTTGGGTGAGGAGTGATAATTCGCTTCCGCTGTCATTTTTATAACGATTGAGCCAGAGGCGATATTTCCGCACAAGCTCCGATGTAATTTTGTCAACTTTTATATCTCCAGCAAACTCGACAAGCCGTTCGAGGTAGAGGTGGTAATTTTCGGCGGTTTTTTGGCTTCGTCCGCGTTCGACTTCCAGGGATTCGACAAAGTCGATGATAAGTTCCGACAGATACATACCTCCACTATACCGCTTATTGTAATATTTTGCGACGCATGTGACGTGATACACTAGGTAGATGACTATTATCGAGAGTATTGTTCTGGGTGCAGTGCAGGGGCTAACAGAGTTCATCCCTGTATCGAGTTCCGGTCACGTGGTGCTGGCTGAGCGCTTATTTGGCGGGACGAGCAGTCATCTGTTTCTTGAGTGGATCAACTTAGGTACGGTGCTTGCGCTTCTTATTTTCTTTCGACACCGAATCTTTAGTATCGTAAAAGATATCGTTGAACAAAAAAAATACAAGCTCGCTCTCAACATACTTATCGCCTGTGTACCGGCCGGTATCGCTGGTTTTGTCCTTGCGGGCGTTATCCAGCAAAGTAGTTTTTTTAGCAACGTTGTGACGGTTATTGTTGCTCTTGCTGTTGTCGGTGTTGTTATGATCGTACTTGAGAAATTGCCCCGGTTGTCACCGGTTAAGGGTGTCGAACAGCTATCTTGGCAGCGTTCTTTGGTGATAGGTTGCGCACAAGTACTGGCTCTGATACCCGGAACGTCTCGTTCGGGAAGTACTATTATCGCTGGTAGACTGACCGGACTTAACAGGGAACACGCAGCTGAGTTTAGCTTTCTCGTGTCTATTCCGATCATGCTTGGAGTGATACTCAAATTGTTCATAACGTCGGCCGACAGAGCGTATTTTGTCGAAAACATGCCGGTTCTGCTCGTGGCGAACTTGGTTGCGTTCGCGACTGGTTTGTTCGCTGTAGGGTTCATGATGCGTTTTCTAAAGAAAAACAGTTTGGCGCCGTTTGGTTGGTATCGTCTAGGGCTTGCAGTAGTCGTAGGGGCGGTACTTCTGATACAATAATCAGTAAGAATCTATTTACTTTTTTGAAAGGAGCACTTAGTGTCTACACATCCAGTGATAGCCAAGATCAAATTTGAGCGGACATTTGCAATGATAAAACCAGATGGGGTGAAGCGCGGCGTCATCGGCGACGTTATCCATCGTTTTGAAAAAGTCGGCCTCAAGATCGTTGCCATACAAATGATCCAGCCAACCGCAGAGATGGTTCGGAAGCACTATCCGATGAGCGATGAAGCATGGGTGAGTCGACTGGGTGACAAAGCGGTGTCGGGCTTTGATACTCTCGACGTTACGGTCGAGGAGGTGCTCGGAACTGGTGATAAGCTAAAACTTGGTAAAGACGTTACTGAAGCACTCGTGCAGTACTTGACCTCAGGGCCGACTGTCGCGATGGTTATAGAGGGCATACAGGCTATCGACATGGTTCGCAAACTGTGCGGCCACACGTTGCCGTTTAAGGCTGGTGTTGGGACGATCCGAGGTGATTATTCGGTCGATAGTCCATCGGTCGCAAATGCGGAACAGCGCTCGATTCATAACATCATCCACGCATCGGAAACTGCGGCTGAAGCCGAAAATGAAATCAAGCTTTGGTTCGGAAAAGAAGAAATCCCGAGCTACGAGCTCACTTCTGAAGCAGTGATGTACTCGCGCTACTACTAGAGTTTGCTATAGTAGAGGGGCGCCCCCGTAGTTCAATGGATACAACAATTCCGTCCTAAGGAAAAGCTCTAGGTTCGAATCCTGGCGGGGGCACCATCTTTGATATAATGTATACTATGGAACGCTTTGATGGACAGCGCGAGGAAGAAGAAGTGCTGTTCGTATTTCGCCGGCACATCATCGCTATGCGGCGTGGTTTTTACGGTTTACTCATACCATTTACTCTCGGCTCGCTTCCGTCGCTCATATCTCCTGAGACCGTATGGTTACTTTGGTTGAGTGTCGGTGGGTTTGTGCTTGGCCTTTTGATTTTTTTCTACCATTGGATAGGGTGGTACTACAGTATTTTCATCGTTACGAACCAACGGATTCAACAAACATCCCAGACTGGACTTTTTGGTAAGTCGGTTATCGACCTCAGCCTGTCAAAGATCCAGAATATAAGCTATAATATACCAGGCTTCTCAGGAGAGCTGTTCGGTTTTGGCACGATAGTTTTACAGACATACGTAGGGGATATGATCATCGATAAAGTTCATAAGCCGGATAAAATTTACAACAAGATTCAACAGGCCATTTTTGACAATGGCGGTATATTGGAGATACGAAATGAAGAACTTCCTCAAACGTAAAAAACCAGCCGAAGGGCAACCGGACGACCTTCCGTCGCGCATCACGAACGAAACAGTAGCTGAGCATCGTGAAAAGGTTCTTGCTGGCGGTCGAAAATTTAAGTACCCGGTACAGTACCAGCGACACAAACTGGTTATCAACACCATAGTCATAGGTGTTGGTGCGTTGGTTCTGCTGTCTGTACTTGGTTGGTACCAGTTATACGTCGCAGAGGACTCGAGTAAACTCACGTATCGTATGACGCAGCTTATTCCGGTGCGGGTTGCTAGCGTTGACGGCGAGCCGGTTCGCTATAGCGACTACCTGATGCGTTACCGCAGCTCTCTGTTTTATATGCAAAAACAAGATGCGATCAACCTCAGTACTCCAGATGGTAAGCGCCAGGCCGCGTATTACCAGCAGCGGGAGCTAACCAATGCTGAGCGTGCCGCCTATGTAGCGAAGCTCGCTCGAGAACGAAAGTTAAGTGTGAGCGATAAAGAGGTGTCTGATTTTATCAAACAGGACATTGATGCCAAGTCAGTCAGTCTCAACGCGTACGAAAAAACAGTACTCAACAGTTACTATGACTGGTCGCTCGGCGAGTATCAGAGTATCGTGAAAAGTGAACTCTTGAAGAGAAAAGTGAGTTTTGCGATAGATACCGCGGCGAAACAAAAAGCAGATACGCTGTTACAGCGTATATCTTCCGGAGAAGACTTTGCGGCGGTCGCCAAAGAGGCTTCGGAAGATGAGGCCACCAAAAACAACGGAGGTGATAGCGGGGTTTTACCTATAGACAGCCTTGATACCGATGGGCTTATAGCCGTTGCGGCAAAACTCGAAACAGATCAAGTTTCTAGACTTATACAGGGTGTTGATAGCTACTACCTCATAAAACTTATTGCAAAAACGAACGACAGCGTTCAGTATAGGGTTATCAAAGTAAAACTGACGGTCTTCGATAAGCAATTTGACGATTTACGCACTCAAAACAAAATCAAAGAATATATTTCTGTTGCGCAGTAAGCGGTTTTTTGGTAAGATAACAGGGCTTTTGAAGCAGATTTTGCACCAAAAGTACTATATGGGCTCGTAGTGAAGCTGGCCTATCACGCCTCCCTGTCACGGAGGAGATCGCCGGTTCGAATCCGGTCGGGCCCGCCAGTAGAATTTGAAAACCGTTCTTTTTGGACGGTTTTTTGAACTCTATAGAGACGAAGTCTCGTGTCGGATGAGAGCCGGAGGTTCGGGCGGCAAGCGTTGCGAAGCAACCATCCGGTCGGGCCCGTCTCTGTGCTATAATACATATCTGTAGACGCCACCTTAGCTCAGTTGGTAGAGCATCTCATTCGTAACGAGAAGGTCGCCGGTTCGATCCCGGCAGGTGGCTCCACGCCACTATATTTTGCTATGAATATCAAAGCATCAATTCGACAAGCGGTGAGTGACAGGGGGTTTGTAATGGCCCTTGTCGCGAGTGCTCTCGTGTTCCTTGCGATAACTATTCTTTGTATAGTGGAGATTCGGCCCAATGAACTACAGGTGCCTATCCGTAATACAGTTTTTGGTATCACCTTTACGTACCGCGAACAGTGGTACAACGAGCTCTCCTTTGCTGTGTTTGCACTTCTCGTGGCCGTTCTCAACACCTTTATAGCAGCAAAACTTTATGTGAACAAAGACCGTCGTTACGGTATAAGCTTTCAGTGGTTGACGGTAGCCGTGCTTGCTATATGCTTCATCATCCTTACCGCGATCTTTAGGGTTATTTCGGTCGTCCAATGAAAGAGCGACCACTTGATCTTGAGATACCGCTCGGGAAGAGGACGCGGTTTTATCGCGCGTTTGAAATACTACCGGCAATTTTGAGCTATACCATCATTCTCTTACCAGTACTACTCAGTCTTATCAATCCTGTTGCCGGTGCTATTTTCGTTATAGTTTACATTATCATCTGGTTTGTTAAGGCGATGGCCATGTCTGTTCGGTCCATACAGGGATTTAGGATTCTAAAAAATGCTACAAGCGTTGACTGGCACCATCGGCTCAGTGATCTTGAAGATCCAGAGAAAGCTCTGAAACACTGGCGTCATGATGGTGAATGGAAGGCTGCAATTCATCACCATAATCTCGAGCGATTGCTTGCGAGCGAAGGTGCTCGTAAGCCGTCAGAGATGCTCAATGCCATCATTATCGCCACATACAACGAATCTCTCGATGTACTGGAGCCGACAGTGCAGTCACTGCTCGCAAGCGACTATGATATGAAACGTGCCGTGCTCGTTATTGCGTATGAAGAACGGGGAGGAAGTGCTATCGAAGACACCGTGATGGCCCTCGAAGCGAAGTATAAGCATGCATTTGCACATTTTTATCTCGTCAAACATCCCAAAGATCTTCCAAATGAAGTTATCGGAAAGGGCGGTAATATTACGTATGCCGGACGATTTCTTGAGGCGGAAGTCGAAAAACTGGGCATCAACCCGGAGCATGTCATTGTCACGACGCTTGACTCCGACAACCGGCCGCACAAAACGTATTTTTCCTACATGACCTACGAATACATCATGCACCCGGAGCCCCGCTACACGTCGTTTCAGCCGCTTTCGCTGTATCTCAACAATATCTGGGATGTTCCGGCACCCATCCGAGTTCTCGCGACAGGCAACTCCTTTTGGAATATAGTTATCTCCCAACGACCAAATATGTTGCGGAATTTTGCTTCGCATTCTCAAGGACTTGCTTCGCTTATAGATACGGATTTTTGGAGTACGCGGACGATCGTTGAGGATGGGCACCAGTTCTGGCGTAGTTATTTTCGCTATGATGGACATTACGGGGTGACACCGATTTTTGTGCCGATTTATCAGGATGCCGTCATGAGCGAAAAGCTAACTCGAACACTACATGCTCAGTATGTTCAGCTCAGGCGATGGGCGTATGGCGCCTCGGACATCCCATATGTTGCCGAAAGGGTATTCACTAGAAAACGTACCGCGCCGTTTTGGGATGCGTTTTTGAAATTTATTCGGCTAGTTGATAGTCACATAAGCTGGGCAAGCGCTCCGTTTATTTTGCTACTTGGTGCTTTTGCACCTCTGTTCCTTAGCTCCGAGTCTAGTCGGAGTATCATCGCGCACCAGCTGCCGACTATCGCAAGCGGCATCCAGCAGACAGCACTTATCGGACTGGCTGTTATCATCGTTCTGTCGTTTCGTATGCTGCCTGAGCGTCCAAAAACATATACTTGGCGCCGCAACGTCAGTATGTTGCTGCAGTGGGTTATGGCGCCGCTTCTTGGCATAGTGTACAGTTCTGCCGCTTCGCTGTATTCGCAGACACGGCTTCTTCTCGGGAAGTATCTTGATAGATTCGATGTAACAGAGAAGATGGTTGTAAAACACGATACCAAATAGGGGCGTGAGAGTTCGTCATTTCGGGTATAAATAAAACCCTTCATAGAAGGGTTTTATTGTGAGTACGAACTACTTACCTCCGTTTCGGGAGGGGAGTTGCCTCAAAATAGAGGCGGAAATGATCAAGTTTTGAACTTTCGGTACTCTGTATGGTGATTTGAGTAGCCATATATTCATATTAGCACAAACTGTAAAATAAGTCAATACCTAGGTATGATTTCGTCTATCTCATGAAACGCATAATATGGGGTAAAAAATGATATTTGCACACGTGGAAAACTCGGGAAAAGTAAAATCACCTCTAGTAAAGAGACGTTCGTTCCAGAACGAAAGAGACATTATCTAAGCCTACAGTACCAACAATGCGAGGACGGGTAGGCTAATTTAGGAGAGCAACGCCGATATTGAGGTAGGTGGCGAAACATACCCACGCGAGGTATGGTGCCAAAAGCCAAGCTGTCGAGGGTACAAAACGACGAAAGGTGAGTATCGTCACGATGATTGTACCGATAAGTACGAGGATGATGGCGGCCGCAACCCAGGGTAGATGTAGACCGAAAAATACGATTGACCACAGCGTGTTGAGTATCAACTGTACGCCAAACCAGGCATAGGCGGGGTTTTTCTCGTCATGCGGCGCCTCGTGTGTGATGAGTAGCGCCAGCGCGATGCCCATAAGTACGTACAACACTATCCATACTGGTCCGAAGATCTCGTTTGGTGGTAGTAGCGGCGGCTTCGCGAGCTGTTCGTACCATGTGGGTATATTTGGTGTAGTCGCAAGTGAACCGATCACGCCCGCAGCAAGAGAGATAAGAATCGAACCTATATAGATAGCGATCGTCTTAACCATACGTTGATTATAGCACAAAAGCTCGTGTCGTATCTGTTATGGATTAGCTGCTTTTGAGCCGTAATGCTGTTCGAAACGTTTCAAGAAACCCGCGCATGAGTTCCATGTGCGGTACTTTTTCAAGCTGGTACCACTTGGCGGTCTTATTCTCCCAGTTTGTTTGCGGCACGAACTCATCTTCAAACTCTACGAGCACTGCGTAGACATGCCATTCACGGTTGATTTTATCGTCGTGTTGTACGAACGGTTTGCTTATCGTCAATTTACGGATAGCTTCAAGTGGTGCATGTAGCTCTTCGACGAGCTCTTGTTTTGCGATTTCCTCGAGTTTTTTTGACGTATCATCGATAAATCCAGATATGCCATTGATCGTATTTGGATAGGCGATGACATCGGGTCCACGCTCAGTGAGCAATACGTTGTCGCCTGATACCACGACACAATTTAAAACAAAACATACGCGTTCATTCGTGTAATCAATTCGTCCGTCGGCAAATCTAGGGTACTCTTTGGTGGCTTCTGCGATGTTCTGCATTGTTCTAGCTTTCTATCGGTGTTATGGTACGTCATGGTCTCACTGCGGTCAATAGCAAATCAAAAATCACCCTAGTGGGTGAAATTTTTGAAAATTCTACTCTGGTGGGCGATAGAGGATTCGAACCTCTCACCTCTTCCACGTCAAGGAAGCGCTCTAGCCAAATGAGCTAATCGCCCGTATGTGAGTAAAGTTCAACCTTTAGCTGCTAGGTAATTTGTATTTGGCTAGAGCACAGCACTATTATTTTGCTGAAGGCTCCCCAAATGAACTAATCACTCTCGTCGAAGTCGACAGGGAAGATAATATCAAAAATACATCTGTTACGCAAGGTGTGTTACAATGAAAATAAGTGATGACAGGGACTAACCACCTCTCGAGCGCGTGGAAGCGATTGCGGTAACACGTAAAAATACCGGAGTAAGAGCAATAGCCAAGGTGGAACCTCCGTCGTAGACGGACCGAGGCACGCGACACAGAGATGTGCTGTACGCGTGTTTTTTAAATATAAGGGGAAGAGACAGATGAATGACGAAGAACTACATGCAATGAGACACAGTCTGGCGCATATCATGGCGCAGGCGGTACAGCACTTGTGGCCAGAGGCGAAATTTGGTGTTGGGCCAGCCATAGAAAACGGATTTTACTACGACATAGATCTCGGCAAGGTAAAAATATCCGAGAGTGATTTCAAGAAAATCGAAAAAGAAATGCGAACGATCATTAACAAAGACTATCCGTTTGAGCGCAGTGAAAAACCTATCGACGAGGCGCTTTCCTGGGCTAAACAGATTGGCCAGCCCTATAAAGTTGAGCTTCTGAACGACTTAAAACGGGAAGGCACGACACTGGCGCACGAGCTCGACGCGGCTATGATGGGTATGGAATTGCCCGCCGGTATAAGTGGTACGGCGCACAACGAAGTAGCGAGTGTTGTCGATGTGTCATTCTACACCGATGGCGATTTTACCGATCTTTGTCGCGGTCCACATGTTGCGAGCACGGGTAAGGTCGGTGCGTTCAAACTTATGCGCGTTGCCGGTGCGTATTGGCGTGGCAATGAAAAAAATGCTCAAATGCAGCGGCTCTACGGGGTGGCATTTGCCACAAAAGAGGAGCTGGAGGGCTATTTGACCATGCTTGAAGAGGCGAAAAAGCGGGATCATCGCAAATTAGGACAAGAACTGGACCTGTTTGTTTTCTCGGATCTTGTCGGCTCGGGCCTGCCGCTCTGGACACCGCGCGGGACAATTCTTAAAAATGAGCTCGACAGGTATATCCAGGAGCTTCGAGATGGCTATGACTACCAACAAGTCTCGATACCGCATATTACGAAAAAAGATTTGTATGAAAAAAGCGGCCACTGGAAGAAGTTTAAGGATGAGTTGTTTCGTATCACGACCCGTGATGGTCATGAGTTTGCGATGAAGCCGATGAATTGCCCGCATCATACGCAGCTCTACGCAGCCCGCCAGCGCAGCTACCGAGAACTCCCTATCCGTTACCGTGAGACGACCATGGTGTACCGAGATGAACAAAGTGGTGAACTCGGTGGCCTTAGCCGGGTGCGAGGTATCACGCAGGATGATGCACACGTGTTTTGTAGGGCAACTCAAGTTCAGGAAGAGGCTATGAAGATATGGGAGATTATAGAGACATTTTATAGCTCCCTTGGCTTTGAGTCTTTAAAAGTTCGGCTTTCAACACATGATCCGAGCAAGATGGAGGCCTACGCAGGCGAAGAGTCGAAGTGGATTTCAACCGAGGAGCAGCTGCTTCGTATCGTCCAGAGTAAGGTCGGAGATGAGTATATATCCGGTGTCGGTGAAGCGGCGTTCTACGGTCCAAAGATCGACTTTATGGCGAAAGATGCCATCGGCCGCGAACATCAGGTGGCGACCATCCAGCTTGATTTCAATCAACCAGAGGGTTTTGATCTGATATGCAAGAATGAGGCGGGCGAGGACGAGCGCATCGTCATGCTTCACTGTGCGATCATGGGCTCGCATGAGAGGTTTCTAAGCGTGTATATCGAGCATACTGCAGGACGTTTTCCTATCTGGTGTTCGCCGGAACAACTTCGTATAATCAGTGTCAACCAGGAGGATGCGACGCTTGATTTTGCGCGACGTCTTGCAGAGAAAGCAAAAGAATTCGGTATCCGGACTTCAGTAGATAGTAGCAATGAGTCTGTAGGTAAGAAAATTCGCTCATCTGAAAGCTGGAAGGTTCCGTATACGGTTGTCATCGGGGAGAAAGAAGTCGCAGAAGGCAAGTTGATGCCTCGTATTCGATCTGACATAGCTGTTGAAGGCCGGCCTGAAACAGCGCTTGAGGTTGATCGATTTCTTCAGAGCATGGCAAACGAAATCCGAGGCCGCGTGAGCCGGTCTTCGCTTTAGTACGTATGGAAGAAAGTTTTAGAGAAGCTGTTTATGGTATGGTGGCGCAAATTCCTGCGGGCCGCGTGATGACTTATGGAGATATTGCTTTACTGGTTGGCCGGCCGTATGCGGCTCGTCAGGTCGGTGGTGTAGCACATTTTGGGCCAACTGAATTACCCTGGCATAGGGTGGTCAATCGTCTTGGAGACTGTGCCAGTGGTTATTATGGGGGTAAAGCAGGGCACCAAGCGGCACTTCTCGCAGAAGGCATACAGGTAGAGGATTATCGCATCATCGGATTTGAAAAAGTACGATGGCGGCCGTAACTCCTTTGATCGTTATCGCTGGTCCGACAGCTTCAGGTAAGTCTGCACTTGCACTTGCACTTGCCAAAAAGTGGGGCGGAGAGATACTCTGTGCTGATTCTCGAACGGTATATAAAGGCATGGATATCGGGACTGCGAAACCATCAAAAACAGAACAAAAATCTGTTCATCACTGGTTGCTAGATATCGTAGAACCAGGTGAGCGCTTTACTGTTCACGATTTCCAGCAACGGGCGTATGCGGCTATTGAGGACATACGATCGCGAGGTAAAATTCCGTTTCTAGTTGGCGGAACGGGGCTTTATATTGACGCAGTTGTGTTACATTTTGTGTTCGGCCCAGACAGTGATATCGTGCGGCGGCACGAGCTAAATGAGCTATCGGTAGAAGAGTTAATTTCGTTGCACGAAAAACAACATATACCACTTCCAGAAAATAAGAATAACCGCCGGTATTTGATACGTAGTGTTGAAAAAAACAACAGTTTTACCTCGAGAAACAAACAGCCAGATACAGATACTTTCGTGTTTGGTATCCGTGTCGAACGAGACCGTCTGCGCGAGCAAATTCGTGAGCGCATCGAGCATATGTTTGCAAATAATATAGTGTTAGAAACACAACATCTATTACAAAAATACGGCACGAACAATGAAGCTATGACGGGTAATATATACCGAGTTGCACAGAAGCTTGTTCGCGGAGAGATTGGGACGGAGGAAGCGATGCAACTATGTCTTACCCGCGACTATCAACTTGCGAAACGCCAGGTGACATGGTTGAAACGCCATGACTATGTACGATGGGGTACGGTTGATGAGGTGCGCGAAGAGATTGAGGTTATTCTTCAAAACAGCGTGACGCCTGAACAATTTAGTGGTACCATGGAGAAGAAAGTAAGAAGGGTAGATGATACATGATTGACGCGCTTTTTGGGTCGAAAACACGAGTGAAATTACTTCACCTTTTTCTCAGTAATCCAGACCGTGCATTTTACGTACGTGAGATTACTCGTAAAATCGACGAACAGATAAATTCGGTGCGACGAGAACTGGCGAACATGTTGAGCGTTGGTATTATAAAGAGCGAGAATTCAAATAATAAACTGTACTATGAAGTTAACCAGGAGTATGTTCATTACGAACCACTACGTCAGATATTTGTCGCCGCTACTCCAGAATCAAAAGCGTTGAAGGAGGTGGAGGCGGTTGGAGACTGGACTGGTCGTCTGAAGACGCTGGGTGATGTTCGCGTAGCTATTCTCAGCGGTCAGCTTGTTCACGGCTCTGAGGCGGAGGTGGACGTATTGATCGCAGGTTCGGTGAACAAGACTCAGGCGAAGAAATTTGTCAAAGAGCTCGAGGAGGATGAGGCTAAACAGCTTAATTATGCGGTTATGGAGTATCAGGATTTTTATTACCGCTTGAGCATTAAAGACCGTTTCGTGATGAGTGTTATAAATACTAAACATACTGTAATTGCCGATACCGAGCAAATACTAGGATAGGAGGAAAGTATATGGAGTTTGAATACAAGGGCGGAAACTGCATCGTTATAACGTCAAAACAGGGAACGATCGTTGTTGACGGTAAATTATCCGCTGTGGGGCTCAAAAACATAGAGCCAAAAGATGCGATCGAGCTTTCAACTCAGTCAGGTCTTGCGGTTGATACTGGTCGGGTCGTAGTTGATATGCCGGGTGAATACGAGATAAACGATATTTCGATTTTGGGTGTAGCGGCCGCACGGATGATCGATTATGACGGATCATTACAGGCTACAATGTATCGTCTCGCCTTTCCGGATCTTACCATCGCTGTACTAGGACACGTCGCAACGCCGTTAACAGATGAGCAGCTGGAAAGCCTGGGTATGGTGGATGTCTTGGTTTTGCCAGTCGGGGGCGGGGGATATACGCTTGATGCGCATCACGCAGTCGAGGCGGTCCATAAAATCAACCCGAAAGTTGTCATCCCAACTCATTACGCTGATTCTCATATAAAATACGAAGTACCACAGGATATGCTCGAGCCATTTATTAAGGAGCTGGGTGCGGCTCATGAGGTGATGCCGAAATGGAAGATCAAAAACGGTGCACTTCCAGAAACGCAGACTATTATTGAGCTGACTAGAACAAGTTAGTCGCGCGGCTTGCTTCAACAATCAAAAAACCACTTATTTATATAAAAGTGGTTTTTTGCTAACGAGTATTTGAACTATTTTGCCAATATGCCTTTTTTCTTCAGAGTGCGAATAGCTTGCGTTGAAACGGTCATCGTTACTTTTTGACCATCGATCACAAAGGTTTTCTTCTGAAGATTTGGCTTGAATACTCTTTTGGTGCGGCGCAAAGAAAAGCTAACGTTGTTGCCGTGTTGCTTGCCTTTGCCAGTAATTTCACATCGAGACGCCATACTACCTCTTTAAACTTTCAGTAAATATATCCGTACCATACTACTGTTTTTTCATCATTTGGTCAAGGGGTGAGCTGGTATAATAGAAAGATGGTTATCGATATTACATATTTATTTACTGTTTTCGGGGTTATTTTGGTGTCGATGACACTACATGAAGTAATGCACGGCTATGTTGCGTATTGGCTGGGAGATGACACTGCAAAAGCACAAGGGCGCTTAACGTTTAACCCCATCGCGCATATTGATCCGTTCTTAACGCTGCTTCTACCTCTTGCACTTGCTGCTGCTAACTTGCCAGTATTTGGAGGCGCAAAACCAGTACCTTTTAACCCCAGCCGTGTACGATACGGTGAGCTTGGTGCGGCGCTTGTCGGACTTGCGGGGCCGCTAACTAATTTTCTACTCGCTTTTCTCTTGTTTGCGGTTTTCGTCGCAGTTGGTCAGCCTCCCGCAACAACAACGCTTGGGCTTGTATTGCAACTTGCGGTAGGAATTAATCTTGGTTTTTTTGTGTTTAATATGTTGCCGATTCCACCACTTGACGGGTCGCGAGTACTTTACGCTCTTGCTCCTGAGTGGGCCAGGCGGGGTATGGAGTGGGTGGAGCGGTATGGAATAATTCTCGTCTTTGGCCTCATCCTTCTAAGCGGCGGTGCTATCGGGCGGTTTATGTCAGCGGCAATTAACTTTTTCATCAGTATTTTTAGTCGTTTATTCGGTGTATAACATTTGTTGGGCCGGGATCTGTTCGGAATAAGACAAGCGAGCTAGTTTCATTCTCTCGTTGCTACTGGTATAATAAAGAGTGTCCTTCGAAGTCCGTCGAGGGTTCATGATTTCCTAACAAATCGTGAAAGGGATCTCAATATTCGCGCCCGCTCATTGTGGCTGGGCGTATGAGAGGACCCACCTTGCGCATACGCGGGGAGATATCTGCTCTCGACGGTCTTCGGAGGATATTTATATGTAATCAGGGTGTAGCTTAGCCCGGTAAAGCGCTGCGCTGGGGGTGCAGAGATCGCAGGTTCAAATCCTGTCACCCTGACCATTTTGAACGTAATCAAGAAAGTATTTATATGAAACAAAAAGTAGTCGTAAAGACGATCATAACGCAAGATGAGAAGATTCTACTTCTTAGGAGGCATGGTGGCCGTCCAAGCATCGATGGACTCTATGAGCTTCCTGGAGGGCGAGTACACATACAACAACAGCCGGAAGACGCTCTGTCGCATGCCTTAAAAATTCATCTTGGCATCACACTTGGAACCGCCAGGCTCAATGACGTTATGTCGTTTGTTGATCCGGATGATCGTGAGGTTCAGTACGTCTTCATTATCTTTAAGGCTACTCTTAATCCTGGTAACAATACCATCGATCTCAGTCCGGAATACGATAAGTACGTATGGAAAAAGATGTCAGATATACAACTAAATGAAATAACTCAATCAACTCAGCAGATTCTTGACTTACAGCCCGTACCATTTGCACCAGGGAGATATCCAGACGTAGTGGAAGAAAAAGATGCTAAAAATACAACACATACACGACTGGTTGGGTATTGTGACGGGGGTTCAAGAGGAAATCCAGGACCGGCTGCAGCTGGTTTTGTGTTATTTAACACAACGGAAATGGTCGTTGCCGAAGGAGGTGCGTATCTGGGTGTCGCAACTAATACGATAGCAGAATACCAGGCGCTGTATCTTGCTCTTGAGAAAGCCCTCGCACTCGGGGCGGCTAATCTCGATATGTATCTTGACAGTACGTTGGTAGTAAACCAGATGAACGGTGAACATGTGCCGAATGATAACGAGCTTACCTCAATATATAACCGTATCGAAGAGTTACTGCCACGGTTTCAAAAAATAACCTTTTCTCACGTTGCTCGCGAGAAAAATATGCTTGCCGATGGCGTAGTAAACAGGCTGCTTGACGAACACACCAAGTAAGACCCCTGTTTGTTTATGTTATAATGACCCATGCCAGATTGCTGGACGATCGCCCGGTAGGTAACCTATCTGGAGGAAAGTCCGGGCAGCATAGAACATTGACAGTTGCTAACGGCAACCAGGGGTGACTCTAGGGAAAGTGCCACAGAAACATATACCGCCCCGTAGTGAGCTTTTGACACTGTTTGCTTTGCAAACACTCTGCAGCGTCGCTGCTTGTCAAAAGTCTACTACGGGGTAAGGGTGAAAAGAGTGGGGTAAGAGCCCACAGTCTTCTCTGGTGACAGAGGAGAGGGGTAAACCCTGTCAGCTGCAAGGCGATTCACAACTACCCCTTGTGGGTAGAGGCTGTTCGTCTCGTGAGTCAAGAAAGCCGCTTGAATCCGTAAGTGATTACGGATCTAGATAGATGATCGTCCCCGTGCCCTATGGGGTACGGGCCAGAACCCGGCTTACAGGCAATCTGGCAGTTAAAAAACACTCTTCGCATGAAGAGTGTTTTTTAACTGATAGGGCTGTACTATTTGGCCAGCTTAACTATTGCCGAAAAGGCTTTCGGTTCTTTAACGGCAAGCTCAGCGAGAATTTTACGATCCAGCTCAACACCAGCCTCCTTGAGGGTGTGTATCAGTTTGCCATATGTCGTGCCGTTTTCTCGGGCAGCCGCATTTATTCGGGTAATCCATAGTTCTCGCAGGTCGCGTTTTTTATTGCGGCGATCACGATATGCATACTGTAGTGCACGAATTACTGCTTGCTTTGCAAGTCGGAAAGAGCGGGTGCGGTTGTGTTGCATGCCCTTGGCAGACTTGAGTATTTTCTTGTGCTTTGCGCGTGCAGGGACGCCTCGTTTTACTCGCATATCACTAAACTCCTAATGCTCGCTTAATATTTTTAGCGTTTTTCCCCGAAACGACCGCTGGTGTTCCGATAACGCGCTTGCGACTCTCGCTTTTGCCGGCCAGAAAATGGCCACCAAAAGCCCGGCGTCGCATAACTTTGCCGGTAGCAGTGGTGCGAACACGTTTCGCGGTACCACGATGAGTTTTGAGCTTTGGCATCTACTTACTCCTTATTATCATACTCAGATTTCGTCCATTGATCTGAGGTTTTTGTTCAACGATGATATTTTCACCGAGAGCGGCGATGATTCTATCCATCAGCCCGAAACCTAGTTCCTGATGCGCGTTTTCGCGACCTCGGTACATCAACTGTATGCGTACCTTATCGCCGTCCTCTAGGAATGATAGGACTTTCTTGAGCTTGATGTCGAGATCGTGCTGTCCAATCTTTAGACCAAGTCGTATTTGCTTGAGCTCACTCACCTTAGCGCGCTTTTTGTTCCGCTGCTGCTCTTTCATCTTTTGGTACTGGTATTTACCCCAGTCGATGATTTTTGCAACCGGCGGAGTCGCTTGTGGCGAGATCTCAACCAAATCAAGTCCTGCGTTTTCGGCGGCCTTCAAAGCATCAGTTCGTGATATGATTCCGAGCTGTTCGCCATTTTCACCGATGACTCGAAGTTCGGAAGCACGGATTGCTCCGTTTATGCGAATTGATGTGTTGATAACCTTACTCTGCTCCTTGTAAAACGTTGAACATGTTTAATTTACTGAGGTATTTTAGCAGAAACATCTCTAAAAGGCAATGAATCTAGTGTAATTTAGCTTCTTTTTGTCGGTATTGCAGTGCTTCTGCCATATGGGGGACTAAAATATCTTCACTATCATCAAGATCAGCAATCGTTCTCGCCACTTTTATAGCCTTAAAATAGCTTCGCGCCGAAAGCTTCATACGATCTGCGGCTGCGTTGAGTAAATCGGTTGCTTCCTTGCTTAGGCGTGTCAGTGCCGCGATGTTCTTACTCGAGAGCTCGGCATTCGTACGGTTTTTATTTCGCTTGTACTGTAGGCTTCTCGCCTTCGTGACGCGCTCGCGTATGGCGGGGCTTTCCGCTGACGGAGAATGGACCAGCAATTGCTTTTCATTAACTCGGGCAACGGGTACGAGCATGTCTATTCTATCGAGAAGTGGACCGGAGATTCGTTTCTCATAGCCGACAATTTGGTTTAATGAACAGCTGCAGCTATGGTCCGGATCCCCATAGTAACCACAAGGGCAGGGGTTTCTGGTAGCAACGAGCATGAATTTTGCTGGATATTTTACTCTTCCTGCTGCCCGTGCGACATTCACTTCTCGATCTTCGAGTGGCTGACGAAGCGCTTCGAGTGAGCTTCTCGTGTATTCCGGCAGTTCATCTAGAAAAAGGACACCGCAGTGCGCCAAACTTACCTCTCCAGGAAGTGGTTTTGCGCCTCCGCCTATGAGGGAAATCTGACTTGCGGTATGGTGGGGTGAGCGAAAAGGCAGTTCTGTTACTATATCTTCGGTTGTTTCTCCGACGAGACTGTGAAGTTTTGTGATAGCGATCTGTTCTTCATATGTCGGAAAAGGTAAGATAGAAACAAGTGCCCTGGCGAGCATGGTCTTTCCGGCTCCGGGCGGGCCGTCAAAAAGGATATTGTGACCGCCTGCGGCTGCGATCACAAGAGCCCGTTTTGCCTGTTCTTGGCCATGAATATCCCCTAGGTCCGTCGTGTAGTGAGCGGTGGCTGACTTTTCTGGTCGAAGAGAGGGGGAGATAGGCTTCTCACCCGTGAGATGTAGGTATATATCGGCAAGTGTTTTTGCACCGATAACGGTGACGTCTTTTACTAAAGAAGCCTGGGCTGCGTTCGCACTTGGGACAACAACGCTAGTAACGCCATTTTTGCGAGCTGTTTCAACAATATTTATGATACCGCGTACAGGACGTAGCTTACCTGTTAGACTAAGCTCGCCCGCAAAAGCAATGCCATCAGTTGAGGCTTGCTTAAGTTGCCCACTGACGACGAGTATCGCAACCGCCATCGGGACGTCAAAATGCGATCCGTCCTTCGGAAGATCTGCCGGTGCGAGATTTATGGTTATCTTACTAGTCGGGAAATCAAAATGCGAGTTCGTAATAGCAGAGCGAATTCGTTCTTTCGCCTCGTCTATCGATTTATTTCCCAGTCCGACTATAGCAATACCAGGCAATCCCTGTTTTGCATCGCATTCGATATCTATGATATGTCCATCAAAGCCGAGCGCTGTTGCGGATAGTACTTTCGAAGTCATATTACTCCTTAAGTATAGTGCTTATCTCTGTTTTATGCTATACTAATCATTGGTAGGGGGCTGAAATACGCTTTCGACGACTGGACTTTAACAGATCATCTGGCAAGTCGACCACTGACGTAATCAGTATTTTAACTGCAAAACCATTTGCATCAGTAAAAGCCTTTGTGGCGGAGCTTTTTGCTCCCAAGCAAACCGCTTTTGCGCTTGCTGCCTAATTTAGGTTAGCCATCTTTCCGCCGACGTCATATACCGCGAAGAGGTGTTATATTTATATGACTTGGTAGCTACATAGCCGTGGAGTGTAGTTGCGACATTTATTCATGGACCGGAAGCTGTGTCTTTGTTTGTTCCTTCAGCAGCTAACGTATTCTCGAAACAAACTATGCTTGTAGATGGATGATAGGTTACCAGCCGGACCCGGGTGCGATACCCGGCAGCTCCACCAACGAAAGTACCCGACCTGGATGGTCGGGTATTGTCGTTTATTCTGACTGTGCTACCAGGATTTACTACAGAAAAACGAAACGACCGCCTGCGAGGTACGGTCGTTTCTTTTATTTCGGATCTGTTTTGATTTTTGGCTCTTGCACAAGTTTTTTATTCAAGAGCTACCTCTATAATAATGACTTAAAGTGCTAGTGTCAATGGTAATTTTTACATATTAAAAAACTGTGGATAAGTCGAGAAAAGTCTACATATATAGCGTTTCTCTCATGAGGCGCACGCTAGTGAGTGATAAAATACTTGTTATGACGAATGACCAGGTCGCCATGGATGCGAAAATTGTATGGGACTATATGCTGCTGCATGAGCCGGTTGTTTCTGCCGGCTTGCTGCTAGTGCTTGGTAGTATCGATGAACGGGTGGCGGTATACGCTGCCGAGCTATCACGGAAATATGATTATGATACAGTTCTTTTTACGGGCGGGGCGGCGCATGCCGACGATCTGCTCCGTACCACATGGAATGAAAGTGAGGCGGAGCACTTTCGTGATATCTTTGTAAAAACCGGCGGGAGGGCGCGACACATGTTGCTTGAAACCAGTGCACAAAATACTGGCCAGAACGCGGTATTGTCGTATGAACTACTTGTTAGAAATGGTAACGAAGTTCCCGCGACCATACAAATAGTCACGAAGCCGTACATGGAGCGCCGTGCTCGGGCAACGTTTGAGGCGCAGTGGCCGGACAAAGAGGCTCGGTTTTTTGTGACGTCACCGCGCATTGAGTTTGGCAATTATCCGGATTCTCGACAGTCATATGACACACTCATCAATATCATGGTCGGTGATTTTGAGCGCATTCTTACATACCCAGAGCATGGTCTACAAACCAAGCAGGCGGTTCCGGATGAGGCTCAAGATGCCTGGGAACGGCTCGTAGCTGCTGGATATATCAAACACAGAATGCAATAATTTACAACATTGTTATAACAACAACTATATATAAAATAACAGATATGAAATCATATAAATGAAATACAAAAAGCTATAATTACAACGATAATGTACAAGAAAAGGATTGCTTAATCATGATGCTTGTGCTATAAAAGAGGGTAAGCTTTTGCTAAAACAAAAATAATAAATTTTCGTAACGTGAAGGCTTCGCACCTTATCTAGAATCTGACTAACCTATCGGCTTCGATAGTGAACTGGCAACTATACAATCTTCATTACACTGTAAGTTGCCTAACACTATCGAACTTGGTGACAACTTCTCTAAGCGTCACAAAACCGATAGTGACACCATGCTCCCTTCTTTAGAAGGAAGCAGTCAGTCGCCTGGAGCGACAGGCAGGTGACTTTACACGGCACGCGCCCCATATTCAATTACAGCGGCGGTTGTCGCCGTGTGTCATCGTTTACACCTGTTGCTCACAGGCTCTTTTTATTTCAATGGTGCTTATGGGATAATCAATGATAGATATGAAGCGTAGTCTAAGAATCTTGCTTTTCGTTTCTCCGTTTGCCATAGCGGGTTTGTTGTATTTGATATTTCAATTTACTGATCCTGCAACGATCGGTCCAGGAGGGGTTCTGGGTGTTTTTATCCTGCTGTATCTTGGGTGCTTGACCGTTGTGTTTATTCTCCTAAGATTTGGTTTGTATTGGATGCGAAAATTAGTAGAACTCCGCAAAGATTCAAAGGTGTCAACGCCGCAGCGCATGGGTATACGGAAGGCTTACTACATTGCAAGTGTGATTGCTTTTGCACCAGTGACGTTTCTCGCTATGCACGCGTATTCACAGCTTCGAGTTGCTGATGTTGCTCTTGTTGTTATATTTATTGCGATCGTTACTTTCTACATCGTCAAACGACGGTAAATGAACGAGTAATTAGTAAATCACTTGTGCTATAATTTTATCGATGGAACCTCAGCTACCCAAGCCACAATTTAGCCCAGAGGCTGCTCCTTCGGGGCAGTCCGCGGTTCGGAGTGGTGAGATGTTTACAGTGCCAACTCCGGAAGCTGTTGCGCCGCTTGAACAGGGGAAGGAGACCCGGGAGGCTATAACGGATGGGCCGAAAGGTGACCCCGTGATGGTGCAACCAGTGACACCACCTCCTTTGCCGACGGTTGGTCCAGCTCAGACTACAAGTTCCGATCCCGTACAACAGGATGATGTGAGTCCCGCTGTTGCATCGGATGATGATTTGATCGAGAGAGAATGGGTGGAGAAGGCGAAGCAAGTTGTTGCTGAGACGCGTAACGACCCTCATGCCCAGGATGTGGCGGTGGGTAAGCTTCAGGCCGACTACCTTAAAAAGCGGTACGGTAAGGTGATTTCATTACCGAAAGAGGAGTAGGGCTTCCTGTATGACGCCTAGTTCTATAATCGGCTTTGTGGCAGTAATCCTTCTAGCAGGGGGTGTTGTTGGTTTTTTTTATTGGCAGTATAGAAAAGTACTTCGTGAAGCAAAAAACTATGAACGAGGTCTTAAGATGGTGCCACTTAAGATTCATCTTCCCCCGACGAGTGATGATATCGAAGGGGGCGGGCGTGATGAGAGAGATGTGACCGAGGAAACTATCTCTCAAGCCCAGGTGTTGTATAACATCATAGCTTCAACGGCAACAAAGGGCTTCAAGAGTCGAGTATACGGACAACGACACGTAGCTTTCGAGATAATCGCCGCAAACGGGCTCATCGACTACTATGTTGCGGTGCCGATCGTGCTTCTTGATGTCGTTCAGCAGGCGGTTGCAGCGGCGTATCCATCCGCCCGACTCGAAGAGGTGGAAGATCCGAATATCTTTAGTAAAGTGGGCAAGATTAGTGGAACGATTGGCGGTGAGTTCACTCTCAAGAAATCATTTGTACACCCCATAGCGACATACGAAGAGTCTAAGCGCGATGCGATGCGAGCTATCTTGAATGCCTTAGCAGCTGCGACGAAAGATGACGGTGTAGGGATCCAGATTTTGCTACGGCCGGCGCAAGATGGCTGGACGCACTTATCAAAAAAGACGGCCGAAAAGATAAAACGCGACAGAGCTCTCGGGAGGAAAACAACTGTTAACGGCGGGAGGTTTGCTCGGGATATGCTTGAGGCGCTATGGAAAGCTCCAAGCGCTGATGAGAAGAAGGATCGAGAAGTTGATGTACAACTTACAGCGATAGAACAAAAAGAGATCGAAGCTATCGAACAAAAAACGGCCCATCCGGGCTATGAGACCCTTGTGAGGGTTGTTGCTTCATCTACAACAGCAGCACGATCACAGGTGATAATGAAGAATGTTGTGGCGGCGTTTGCGCTGTTTGATTCACCGTCTAGTAATGGATTTAAGTTCGCCGTAACGAAGAATGTCGAGCAGTTTGTGACGGCGTTTATATTTCGGTTCTTTCCTCAGCAAACCAACAGAACAATATTAAATAGTGTAGAACTTGCAACGATTTTTCACTTACCGGATCAGAAGAATATCCCCACGTCACAGCTCAAGCGTCAAGCATCAAAGCAGGTGGACGGACCACGGGAACTATTAACAGAGGGCTTCTTGCTGGGTTATAACGTGTACCGAGGAGTTAAGAAAGAGATTCGTCTCGGGACGAATGATCGTCGGAGGCATACGTATATCATAGGTCAGACTGGTACAGGTAAGTCTAAACTTCTCGAAAATCTTGCGCTGCAAGATATGCTTGATGGGAAAGGCTTTGCTTTCATAGATCCGCATGGTGATTCCGCTGAAGCTCTTCTTGGGATGGTGCCAAAAGAGCGAGTCGAGGATGTTATCTACTTCAACCCAGGTGAAATGACAAACCCTGTCGGACTCAACTTGTTTGAATTTGATACACCAGATCAGCGTGATTTTCTGGTACAGGAAGCGATTGCTATGCTGTATCGCCTATATGACCCGGGACATACAGGTATTATCGGTCCACGGTACGAGCACTGGTTTAGGAACGCGGCTCTGACTATCATGAGCGATCCAAATGGTTCAAGTTTTATCGATATTCCTCAAGTTTTTAACGATGATGCATTTGCGAAAGAGAAACTGAAATATGTTACCGATCAGACGGTTCTCGACTTCTGGAACAAAGAAATGGCTCAGACAAGCGACTATCACAAGTCTGAAGTGCTCGGGTGGTTTGTTTCTAAGTTCGGAGCGTTTCTTTCAAACGAAATGATGCGAAATATCATTGGTCAGACAAAATCCGGATTTAATCTGCGCGATATCATGGACAACAAAAAAATTCTTCTAGTCAATCTGTCGAAAGGGAAAACGGGAGAGCTGAACTCGCAGCTTCTTGGGATGATTTTTGTCATGAAGTTTCAGGCTGCTGCCATGGGGCGGGCGGATATCCCAGAGGCCCAGCGAGAGGACTTTGCACTTTATGTTGATGAGTTCCAGAACTTTGCGACGGATAGCTTTGAGTCCATCCTGTCTGAAGCTCGTAAGTATCGGCTAAACCTCATACTAGCTAACCAGTTTGTGAGTCAGCTAACTGATAAGATTCGAGAAGCGATCATCGGTAACGTCGGTACTATTATTTCTGGGCGTATAGGCACAACAGATGCTGAACTGATGGCAAAAAAGTTTATGCCCGTTTTTGACGCTGAGGATCTGACAAAACTACCAAACTATGAAGGGGTTGTGGTGGCGCAGATCAATGGTGTTCCTTCAAATCCGTTTAGTATGCTGTTTCCGCCGCCACTTGGGCATCCAAACCCGCAGCTTGCAGGAGCGCTCAAGCGCCTCTCTGCCGCGAAATACGGCAAATCGCGGTCGGAGGTCGAACGAGAGATATTTAAGCGCCTGAGGGCCGGAGATGAGGCTAGGGACGCGAAAAAGAAAGAGTTTGAGTCTCGACTAGGTGCTTCGCACGATAGCGGAACTAGTGTTGGATCTGGAGGCGGTGGAGCTACGACCGGGGCTACAGGCTCGTCATTCTTAGATGAGTGGCTTGCTAAGCGTAAACAGGGTCAAGCAAAGCCGCAGACACAAACATCCACTCCCCCCGCTACACAGTCGTCTCCGGCTCAAATCATCTCACCCAAACCTACGGAAACTGATAGTAAAACCCCGATCAAGCAAGTGGTTGCGGATACTCCGGTTGCGCAGGCGCATGCCACAAAAATCCCACCAACTCCAGTAAAAACATCCGCAGCTACTGATCTACAGGCTTTGCAGGCAAAAGGGTTGGGTGAGAACGTCCAGACGCAGACGCACGCATCGGACGAACAGCCAAAAGCTACCGTGGATGATATGTATGCGACTGAAAGTGTCTTACAGCAGGCAATGAACGACGACACCATAAAGGCATCCGATGTACCTCATGACACGCTTCGTATTCGTTCTGCTGCTAGCGGAGAACTTGACGCAGATACCGCTACGCCCGAGACTTCAGCTGATGAAATATTTATTGATCTTAGAGGTAACCTCACGCATACGAACGAGGATTCCCAGGACTAACTAGATAGGGGTGTACTTTATGAGCAGACCTTAGCTCCAAAGATTTACTTCGTCGATCCGCGTATAAGAAGACGGATGTAGTCGAACGCGATACCGATCAGCCAGCCGACGATAAAAGCACCGATGGATTCAAACCCCGAGAGGGCGTATCCGTACTGCTTGGCGATGATATAGACGATTGCCACGGTTATGAAAGCGGTAGTACTGCCGGCAAGGATGGCGTTGGGACGCGCGATAGTGCTGCCGACAACTTCGCTTGTTTTTTCAACAACAGGATTATGAATTACCTTGCTAAACGCGCGGGAAGGGGTATTCATTTGTGATTGTACGGCCGACATCGTTTTCTTGTACTCGGCAGACTTTTGCTTTTTTGTTACTTTGCGGACGGTTGCTGCCGTTGGCTCGCCTCCCGATTTATTTTCTGCACCGCCGCGCTCTTTGCTCATGAGCGCTTCTTTGCTTGCTTCTGCGCGGGCATTTTCTATCGCTTCAGCCCGTGCTTCCGGAGATTGTTCGACCTGGTTTTCAAGATTCTTTGCGAGTTCCGCCTTGCGCTCGCCAGCGGCACCCTGTGCCTCAACGGTTGATTCTACAGTACCTTTTATTACCTCAGGATTGTTACTCATTCCACCCTCCTATGCTCGCTATATTGTACTCGCACTAAAGTCTTTACGGATCAGACGTACTTCCTTGCCAAGCTGTCGCGACCTCGCCCAGAAGAACGTGACGATCGTGAGGAGTATTCCCCCGAAGAGCATGTTTTCTCCGGGGCCGGTCGAAGGTAGTTGTTCGACTATGGTTTGTTCGATAACTTCTTTAGCGACAGGGCAGGCGACGGGAATTTTGATCATGCCTTCACCGTCTTTGCGTACAGCATTACTTATGACGCAGTCGTAGGAGTCAGGTGTACCGTGGTTCTGTGCCATAGCAGGAACGGGATCCTTAACTGTCATTATGAACGTGCGAGTAGTGGTTGTGCTTGGTTCTATAGAGACATCGCCCCACGATAACGTCTGACTGGCCTCGTCGAAGGTACCGCCTCCGTTGTCGGTTAGACTGGCATATTCGAGAGCATCCGTTAGATTATCCTCAAGCAAAACCGTACCGGCGGTTTTGCCGCTGTTGGTGGCGGTTATGGTGAAGATGAGGATGTCGCCGCCGTTTGCTGTGGTTTGCGTAGCGTCTTTGTTATCCTGCACGCGATTTACGGCAGTTTTATTGACATCTATGTCGGGAGCGCAACCTGGGAGATTGGGATTTGTGGTGCAGTTTTCTTCAACGCAACCTGGGTCATCTTTTTTGAGATGTTCTTTCCCAGGAATTGGACAATACTCTATAGGAACTGGTTTTTCCTTTACGGTCACTTGTTCAACACACGACTTTGAAGTGATGTTGTCTTTATTGTTTGTGGTATCTATACTAACGGTGTATTTGTAGGTACCCGCTGTCGCTAAAGTGCGCTTCCATGTCGCCGACTCGTTATCTGTTTTCACTGTAGTTTTGTCCGTAACCGGTCCAGTTTGGGTAAAGTTGTATGCGGCGATTTCCGCACCGTCGTCGGTTGAGGCCTTTGCAGTAAGAGTAATCGATTCACCGACAAGTATATCTCGCTTGGAAGCCGTCAGGCTGACGCATGCCGCGCTTGGCTTGAGTAATCGCTTAAGGGCAAGGTTGCCGCAGTCTGCCAAGATGATAAACTGCGTATCACCCGTACCACCTTTCCAGCCCCATTGGCGGGTTTCGATAGTATTTTTCCATTTTCTTGCATAGAGGCTTCCTGGTACCTGGCCGGAGTAGTTTTTGACATCGCTTGAACGGCTCTCGTGTCCAAATGTATACCAGTTTTTGTACGTTGTAGTGTATCGCCATGAGCCGTTACTGTCGAGTGCCTTCCAGAGTTCGGACTTGCTGATGCCGAAATAATTCATAACATCTCGGAAATGACGAGTATTGTTATCGTAGCACTTCTTTATTTTTTTGGCTCCTGCGGCGTCGCGCGAGACACCAGGACACATATCGTTTGAATCGTTCCCGTTAGCAGATGTTGCTGGGACAAATACGGTAAATGATTGAACTATAAGTGCAAGCGCAGTCATGAAAAGACCGATTCGCCGAGTTGTCTCCTCTTTGCGCAAGCGACGAGCATAAAATCCAAGTTGACTTACAAGTGCTGGTGAGAAAGGTAGGTTTGATACGAGTTTCCGAAACATAGGTTGACTTTTTATTTTACTCCTATACAAGACTTTAGCATAAGAAATATGTTCAATGCAAGTAACTTGATTGAACAATAATTGCCCGCTATACTATAAAGGTTGTAAATAGCTCGTATCACGAGCAATAAGTGAGGGGTATAAATGACCAAACAAACAGCGGCGTCATATGACGCATCTCAGATCCAAGTGCTTGAAGGCCTTGAGCCGGTACGTAAACGACCAGGCATGTATATCGGTAGTACGGGTTACGATGGTGTTCATCATCTGATCAAAGAGATAGCCGATAACTGTGTGGACGAAGCAATTGCCGGGCACGGGACGATGGTTGATATCATCTTGCTGGCCGATGGCGGCTGCAAGGTAACTGATGACGGTAGGGGCATCCCTGTCGATACACACCCGAAGACCGGGAAGAGTACTCTTGAAACAGTTTTAACTATCCTGCACGCTGGAGGAAAATTCGGCGGCGGTGGGTATAAAGTATCGTCCGGTTTGCATGGCGTCGGGTCGAGCGTTGTTAATGCGCTTTCGACAAAATTTATTGCTGAAGTGGTCAAAGATGGACAGCTATATCATATTGAGTTTGAACGAGGCGTTCCAACTATGGAGCTGAAGAAATTAGGGAAGACTGATCGTTCAACTGGTACAAGTATTACATTCTACCCTGACCCGACTATTTTTAAAGAGACTGTTGAGTTTGATTATGAGTGGGTTCTTGACTATCTGCGCCATCAGGCATATTTGACAAAAGGTCTTAAGGGTTCGGTGCACGATGAACGAACCGGACAACGGTTTGCGTTTTACTTTGACGGCGGTATTCGGAGCTACGTCAAACATCTAAATATCGGTAAGGAGACGGTTGACGACGATATTTTCTACGTTGAAAAGCAGGTCGAAGATAGTGTTGTTGAGGTTGCTGTTCAGTACAATGAAAGTTTTACGGAAACGGTAAAAGCATTTGCAAATAACGTCTTTAACCCTGAGGGCGGCATGCATCTCATTGGTTTTCGGGCAGCCATGACACGCGTAATCAATGAATACGCTCGCAAAAGCGGTCTTTTAAAAGAGAAAGAAGAAAATCTCAGCGGTGATGATATACGCGAAGGCCTGACAGCGATAATCCTTGTTAAGCTGCCGGACCCACAGTTTGAAGGACAGACCAAAAATAAACTCGGCAATCCAGAAGTGCGGCGCTATGTCGAACAGGTAATGGGGGAGTATTTCAGCTACTACCTCGAAGAGCATCCTGCGATAGCGAAAAAGATTGTCGGTAAGGCTCTTCTTGCCGCCAGAGCGCGCAAAGCTGCACGTGCTGCACGAGATAGCGTTATCAGGAAAGGCGCTCTCGAGGGATTGAATCTTCCTGGAAAACTTGCCGACTGTTCTAGTAAGAACCCTGCGGAGTGCGAACTCTATATTGTCGAGGGTGACTCGGCTGGCGGTTCTGCGAAGTCTGGTCGCGATAGTCGGACTCAGGCGATCCTACCTCTCCGAGGGAAAGTTTTGAATACTGAGCGCGCCCGGCTTGATAAAATGTACGCCAATAAAGAGATAGTGAGTCTCATCAAGGGGCTTGGTGTAGGGATCGGCGATACATTTGACCTCTCAGGTCTTCGTTATGGTCGAATTATCATCATGACAGATGCTGATGTTGATGGTAGTCATATCGCAACGCTGCTTATGACGTTCTTTTTCCGTTATATGCCAGAAGTTGTCGAAAAAGGACATATTTATCTCGCAAAACCTCCGCTTTTCTTGTTGAAGCTGGGAGGTAGTAAGCACGAGTATATATATAACGAAGAAGCTCTCGATAAGCGACTGAACGAACTTGTTACAGAACGGGCCGCAAAGGGCGCCATCATCGATTCAAACGAATCACAGATAAAGCAAGCGGGGCTCAATGAGTCGTCTCTGCAGCGATATAAAGGTCTCGGAGAAATGGATGCTACCCAGCTCTGGGATACGACGATGAATCCCGAAAATCGCGTCCTGGTGCAGCTCAATGTTGAAGATGCCGAGCGAGCTGATGCAATCTTTACAAAACTAATGGGTGAAGATGTTGCCCTGCGTAAGAATTTTATACAAACTCGTGCAAAAGATATAAGTCTTGAGGAGTTGGATATCTAATATGGATGAAAATATGAAACCAGTTGAAGAGGGCGAAGTACTAGAACAGATCACACACTCCAAGTCACTCGAGCGTCGAACGGTCGAACGGGTTATGGAAGACAACTTCCTTCGCTACTCAATGAGCGTCATCGTTGACCGTGCATTACCAGATGTTCGTGATGGTATGAAGCCGGTACACCGTCGAATCGTTTATGTTATGGATAAGATGGGTATCGGTCCGACGAGTAAGACGGTCAAAAGTGCTCAGATTGTCGGTGAAGTTATGGGTAAATATCACCCACATGGTGATAGCTCGATCTATGACGCTATGGTGCGCCTTGCTCAGGACTGGGTGATGCGCTATCCACTAGTCCTTGGTCAAGGTAACTTCGGTTCTATGGACGGCGACCCACCTGCGGCTATGCGTTACACTGAGGCGAAGATGACGCGTGCTGCCGAGGCTGTCTTATCCGACATAGATAAAGAAACAGTAGACTTTAAGGATACCTACGATGGTACGCGACAAGAACCAAAGGTATTGCCAGCAAAATTACCAAATCTCTTGCTGAATGGTCAGGTGGGTATTGCAGTCGGTATGGCGACCAGTATACCAACACACAATCTGGGTGAAGTGGTTGACGCGACGATTCATCTTATCGACCATCCTGAGGCGACAGTTGATGATCTTTTGCAGCATGTCAAAGGTCCGGATTTTCCAACAGGGGCCATTGTATACGGTGGTGCTCCTATGCGCCAGGCGTATGCAACTGGTAGCGGGAGTGTTATGATGCGGGCGGTTGCTGATATCGAAGAGACGAAAAAAGGTCGTTTTCAGATCATCGTTACTGAAATGCCATATGGTGTAAATAAAGCAACACTTATAGAGAAGATAGCTGACCTTCATCATGAGAAAAAGATACAGATCGCTGATATTCGTGACGAATCCGCCAGGGGTAATATCCGAGTTGTCATAGAACTTAAGAAAGATGCTTACCCAAAGAAGGTACTCAACCAACTCTATAAATATACTGCGCTTCAGTCAGCATTTCACTATAATGTCCTCGCACTCGTCGACGGTATTCAGCCGCGGGTACTTGGCTTACAGGATATATTGCATGAATTCATCAAGCATCGTCAACAAGTTGTGCGCCGTCGGACCGAGTTCGAGCTGCGTAAAGCAAAAGAACGTGCACATATCCTCGAAGGCCTAAAGATAGCACTTGATCATATCGACGAAGTCATTAAGACCATACGTGCCAGCAAGACACAAGATGAGGCGGAAGCTGCACTTATCGAGAAGTTTGGCCTGAGTGAAATACAAGCCAAAGCAATTTTGGCGATGCAGCTTCGTCGTTTGACGGGTCTTGAGCGCCGGGCAATTGAAGATGAGCTTACTGAGCTCAAGGCACTTATCTCTAAACTCGAAAGTATTCTTTCGGATGAAGCAAAAATCCTCAAGATTATCAAGGATGAGTTGACGGAGATGAAAGAGAAGTACGGTGATGAGCGTCGGACGAAGATTATCAATCAAGAGCTCGGAAAATTTAGTGATGAAGAGCTTATCCCTGATGAAAATGTAGTTGTGCTTCTAACAACGGAAAATTATATCAAGCGAACCTTAGCTACCGACTACAAGAAGCAGCATCGAGGCGGCAAGGGTAAACGTGGCATGACAACCAAAGAGGAGGATGTGATAGATCAGTTGGTGACGGCGAGTACGCATGACTGGCTACTCTTCTTTACGAACAAGGGTCGTGTCTTTAGGCTAAAGGCCTACGAAGTCCCAGCGGCGGGGCTTCAGGCGAAGGGTGTTGCTGTCGTCAACCTCCTCCAACTACAGCCAGAAGAGAAGATCACATCGATGATCAAACTTGAAAAAGATCAGGCAGAAGAAGGTTTTCTGTTTATGGCGACGACGCATGGGACTGTCAAGAAGACACCCATCAAAGACTATGCAAATATTCGCAATAGCGGTCTTATCACTATCAACCTAGATGCTGATGATGAACTTCGGTGGGTACGGCTCAGCACTGGCAACGATGAAGTTGTTATTTCTACAGCGTTTGGTCAGGCGATCCGATTCAAGGAGTCGGATGCTCGTCCGATGGGTCGTGCGGCCAGGGGCGTTCGTGGTGTACGCTTGCGCCAAGGGGATCGGGTTGTTGGTATGGACCTCGCACGTGAGGATGTCCAGTTACTTGTTATGAGCGTCAATGGCTACGGTAAAGTGACAAAAGTTACCAACTTCCCAACTCATAAACGCGGTGGTATCGGTATCAAGGCGGCCGTTGTGACTGCCAAGACAGGCAATCTTATAACAGTTCGGGCTCTTGAAGCCGACACAGCAGAGGTCATCATGATCTCTACCAAAGGTCAAACGATCCGTGTCGGTCTAAAAGATATACCGGTTATCGGACGAACAACCCAGGGCGTGCGTGTGATGCGTTTGAACGACGATGACACTATCGCTTCGATAGGGCTTATCGGTGAGCAGCCGGAAGGAGAAGGCGGTGAAGAGTAGTTATGCGTACATTCTCGCTGCTTTTCTTGGCTACTTTATTGCTCATACTATAAAGTATTTCTCGCAGCCCAAAAGTAAACGGACGTGGAGGCTCTGGTTGACAAATGGTGGTTTTCCAAGTGGTCATACGGCTGTTGTGACTGCGTTGACGGCGGCACTGTTTGTTCATGAAGGAGTGAGTACATTATTTGCAGTTGCCGGTGTTTTCTCTCTTATAGTTATCCAGGACGCAGTTTCTCTGCGACGCTCGGTGGGAGAGCAGGGAACGGCGCTAAACAGACTTATGAATAAAGTACTACCAGACACGAAAACTCCGTATGTTGCAATTGGACACACGGTAAAAGAGGTGGTTGCCGGTGTTGTTCTCGGTATTGTAATCGGAGTAATTGTTGCATTATTTATAACGAAATAAGCCAATATAAGTGTTGACATCTAATACATTGAAGAGTAGACTGGGTATCAGTCTGACGCACTTTATTGAGGTGGCAACAGATATGAACGTTCACAATTTGGCAGTGCAAGTCATTTCGTCAGTATAGTGTCTTTTGACACTATCTTTTATGGAGAGTTTGATCCTGGCTCAGGATGAACGCTGGCGGTGTGCCTAAAACATGCAAGTCGAGCGCCCCTTTAAGAGTAGAAAACCGAAGTAGAGAACTTTTGGTTGTCTGTTCTTATGGGGAGCGGCGGACGGCTGAGTAACGCGTAGGAACGTACCCCAAAGTGAGGGATAACGCACCGAAAGGTGTGCTAATACCGCATATGGTCTTCGGATTAAAGCAGCAATGCGCTATGGGAACGGCCTGCGTCGGATTAGGTAGTTGGTGAGGTAATGGCTCACCAAGCCGACGATCCGTAGCTGGTCTGAGAGGATGATCAGCCAGACTGGAACTGAGACACGGTCCAGACTCCTACGGGAGGCAGCAGTAAGGAATATTCCACAATGGGGGAAACCCTGATGGAGCAACACCGCGTGCAGGATGAAGGCCCTCGGGTCGTAAACTTCTTTTATGAGCGAAGAATATGACGGTAACTCATGAATAAGGGTCGGCTAACTACGTGCCAGCAGCCGCGGTCATACGTAGGACCCAAGCGTTATCCGGAGTGACTGGGCGTAAAGAGTTGCGTAGGCGGTTTTTTAAGCGAGTAGTGAAATCTGGTGGCTCAACCATCAACCCATTGCTCGAACTGAGAGACTTGAGAATGGTAGAGGTAGCTGGAATTTCTTGTGTAGGAGTGAAATCCGTAGATATAAGAAGGAACACCAATGGCGTAGGCAGGTTACTGGACCATTTCTGACGCTAAGGCACGAAAGCGTGGGGAGCGAACCGGATTAGATACCCGGGTAGTCCACGCCGTAAACGATGGATACTAGCTGTTGGAGGTATCGACCCCTTCAGTAGCGAAGCTAACGCGTTAAGTATCCCGCCTGTGGAGTACGGCCGCAAGGCTAAAACATAAAGGAATTGACGGGGACCCGCACAAGCGGTGGAGCGTGTTCTTTAATTCGATGATAAACGAAGAACCTTACCAAGGCTTGACATCCCAGGAATCTTACCGAAAGGTGAGAGTGCTTTATTGAACCTGGTGACAGATCTTGCATGGCCGTCGTCAGCTCGTGTCGTGAGATGTTTGGTTAAGTCCATCAACGAGCGCAACCCTTGTACTTAGTTGAATTTTTCTAGGTAGACTGCCCCGGTAACGGGGAGGAAGGAGGGGATGATGTCAGGTCAGTATTACCCTTACGTCCTGGGCTAGAAACACGATACAATGGCAAGTACAATGCGCAGCTAAGCCGCGAGGTGGAGCAAATCGCATCAAAGCTTGTCCCAGTTCGGATTGGAGGCTGAAACTCGCCTCCATGAAGTCGGAATCGCTAGTAATCGCAAATCAGCAAGTTGCGGTGAATACGTTCCCGGGTCTTGTACACACCGCCCGTCAAACCATGAAAGTGACCAACACCCGAAGTCCGATTCGTCGGCCTAAGGTGGGGGGCATGATTGGGGTTAAGTCGTAACAAGGTATCCGTACCGGAAGGTGCGGATGGATTACCTCCTTTCTAGGGAGTTCTATGCCAGATTATCGAGAAATCATGATCTGAGCTAGGTCGGTCTTGTTGTTATGCTGAGCTTACATAACAATGTATCCCCTCGGGGAAAGACTAAGTTCACCAATTTAAACGATATGACTGCACTGCCAAACTGTGAATAGATAAAACTCACCTCTTGCGGGTGAGTTTTACTATCTGAAGAAGAAAAATCCAAATATCGATGTTAAGATAACAACAACTCCAACAATTTTATATACAAATGGATTTGCGGCATCTCGTACGGTGTTTTTGAATACCTTGCCCATAAAATTAGCAACTTGTTTGCTGAATATAATAAGCAGGACACCTATAGGTATAAGGATGGGACTAGTGTAGAGAATGGCGTAGGGAAACATAAGCTGTATAACAGTATACATCGAAGCGACTTGTCAGAGGAGCGTTTTTTAGATACAATAGCTCTCGACTTCTGAAAGAAGTCGTACGTTAACGCGGGGATATAGCTCAGTTGGCTAGAGCACCTGCTTTGCAAGCAGGGGGTCCAGAGTTCGAGTCTCTGTATCTCCACCACATACGGGGTGAACCAGGTTTACGCCTGGATCACTCCACCAGGCTTTTATTCGTGAATAGATAACCCTGAAGGTCATTTCACATCATCAAATTTCGACTTGTGGGCGATTAGCTCAGCTGGTTAGAGCGCGTCACTGATAATGACGAGGTCGGAGGTTCGAGTCCCTCATCGCCCACCAGTTGCAATTTGATGTTTTGTATATCGTAAGTCTAGTATTTTTGTTTTTACCAAAAAATTCCGTTAAAACCCTTGCAAAATATCTTACGACAGCGTATAATCTTCTGTTGGTAAGCAATGTTTCTTCTACGAAACCTCTAGCGATTGAACAACGATCGACAGGGGTTATTTTATTCCCCTAAGAATTTACGTAACAGAGGTGATAGTGTCGGAAAAATAACAACGACTTTAGTCTTTACAATCTGTTACACTCCTTGATACACTAGTTGAGCTTGAGCTCACGCGGAAATGCGCCGAAAACCGGAGCAAGCGTGTGATCTCAAGGGAGAACACAGCAACTTAACAATTTGTTCAAATTTTATGATGATAAGACAAAGGAATTGACGGCATAGCAACAGGGAAACTTGTTGTTAACAAATAGCAACTGGTGCGAACCAATTGCTAGTCAAAACCAATGCATAAAAAGGTACTCAAGGGCACTACAGTGGATGCCTAGACGTATATTACCGATGAAGGACGTGGAAGACTGCGATAAGCTTCGGGTAGCTGTCAACAAGCTATTATCCGGAGATCTCCGAATGGGGAAACCCGCCATGAGTCATGTCATGTGCATCTCTATCTGAATACATAGGATAGTTGAAAGGGAACCGCCTGAACTGAAACATCTTAGTAGGGCGAGGAAAAGAAAGTAAATAACGATTCTCGGAGTAGTGGCGAGCGAAACGGGAACAGCCCAAACCTTATAAAGTTTCTCTACGCAAGTAGAGATAAGCTGATAGGCGAATACTTATGAGGTGTTGTGAGTTTACAAATGACCAAGTCAGAGAACTGAAATTCGTTTCAGGTATCTGATTTGCGATGAGGAACTATCATTCTCTCAGTAAGGTAAGAAATCGGCGTTGCTAGTGGAAGGAGTTGGAAAGCTCCGTGAAACAGCGTGATAACCGCGTACACGAAAGCGACGTTGACCTTATATTTGTTTTCTCGAGTAGGCCGGGACACGAGAAATCCTGGTTGAATCCGGCAGGACCACCTGCCAAGGCTAAACATAATATACGATCGATAGTGAACAAGTACAGTGATGGAAAGGTGAAAAGAACCCCGGGAGGGGAGTGAAATAGATCCTGAAACTCAGTGCCTACAAGGAGTCGGAGCCGGCTTGTCCGGTGACGGCGTGCTTTTTGTAGAACGATCCAGCGAGTTACTTTTGTCAGCAAGGTTAAGTCAAATGACGGAGCCACAGTGAAAGCGAGCCTGAATAGGGCGTAGGCTGTTCCACACTGAGCAAAATACTCTGTGAACGCATAGAACCAATTATGGCAAAGTGAAAATTGTTTAATGTACTTCCGTGTACATTTCACAATTTTCACAAAGCCATAAATAGGTTATCTGTGCTCACAGATGCATTTTGTCCAGCGTGGAGCAGCCTGAAGTTGACAGGAGTAGACCCGAAACCGGGTGACCTAATCATGAGCAGGTTGAAGCTGCAGTAACATGCAGTGAAGGACCGAACCAGGGTCAGTTTCAAATGGCTTGGATGACTTGTGATTAGCGGTGAAATGCCAATCGAACTCGGAGATAGCTGGTTCTCCTCGAAATAGCTTTAGGGCTAGCGTCATGTGGTAGCAAACGGGGGTAGAGCTCTGTAAAGGACTGGGGGGAGCAATCCTACCCACCCTTAACAAACTACGAATACCGTTTGTGGAATCATGGCAGTTAGAACGTCGGGGCTAAGCTCGGCGCTCGAAAGGGAAACAGCCCAGACCATCGTCTAAGGTCCCTAAATGTATACTCAGTGGGAAACAAGGTGAGATTTCTTAAACAGCTAGGATGTTGGCTTAGAAGCAGCCATTCATTTAAAGAGTGCGTAACAGCTCACTAGTCAAGAGATCTTGCGTGGAAAATGTAACGGGGCTTAAGTATACTACCGAAGACATGGATGTGTGCGTCTCACTAGCGTGAGGATGCAGTAGTAAGTAGTAAGTGGCAAGTAGTAAGGAAATTGTTTTTGCGATTATCCTTATATCTTTCTACTTATATCTTTCTGCTGTGCGCCTCGCACTTGTGAGGCGCATGCGTGGTAGAGGAGCGTTCCTATCTGCAGTGAAGCAGTTTTGGAAAGAATTGTGGAGCGTTAGGAAGTGAGAATGCTGGAATGAGTAACCATAAGAGGGGTGAGAA
>JAPUDS010000025.1 GCA_027492975.1 Candidatus Saccharimonadota bacterium | reverse complement strand
ATGTAGGTGTTCTTGCGAGCGCTACTAGTGGCGAAGGAACGTTGGCGGAGACAGGAGTAAGCTGGAGGATGATATTCGGAGGGGCAGTAGCTCTCACGATAGTCGGCGGCGGTATGGTTGTCGCGAGGCGACCGGCGTAGACTACTCTTTACAGGGAAAACTGTCTCTGTTATAATCATCGCTTGAGTTAATCAATAAGTAAGGATACGCTATGAAAGCAGTCATTAAAGTAGGCGGCAAACAATATATTGTCACCGAAAAAGAGACCCTCCTGGTGGACCTCCTCCCGGAAGGCACAAAAGAGCTCGAGACTGACGCGCTGCTACTCATCGACGGTGACAAAACGACCGTCGGCACACCGCTCGTAAAGGGTGTGAAAGTAAAAGCCAAAGTTGTCGAGCCAGAAGTAAAGGGCGATAAGATCCGCGTTATCCGCTACAAAGCGAAAAAACGCGTCCATACCGAGAACGGACATCGGCAGAAATACAGCCGTATAGAAGTAACGTCTATAAAGTAAGAGGAGGGGCTCTCGGCTAGCGCCTCGTGGAATTTACGAGGCGTTTTTCATGGTGCTCGTGCTATACTAGAATCTATAAACAAGAGGGGAAACAAAGAGTGGCACAGCCAGTCGTTATAGCGGTGACAAATCAAAAAGGCGGCGTCGGGAAAACGACGACGAGTATCAACTTGTCGTACTGTTTGGCACAGGCCGGCAAAAACGTCCTGCTGATAGATTTTGACCCGCAGGGTAACGCGACGAGCGGTCTCGGCGTGGACAAACAAGGACTCGAAAAAACGGTTTTGGATGTTATACAAAACACACTGCCGCTGAGCGCGGTGACGCTGAGTACTGAGTACAAAAACCTGTCGCTTGTCCCGGCGACACCGGAACTTGCGAATGCCGAGGTTGAACTAGCACGCGCCGAACGGCGTTTTACGCGCCTCAAAGACGCGATAGCTGGGTATGACGGCTATGACTACATCATCATCGACTCGCCGCCGTCGCTTAGTCTGCTAACGGTAAATGGTATGATAGCCGCAAACTACGTACTACTACCAGTTCAGGCAGAATTTTATGCGCTCGAAGGGCTCGGTCAGTTGCTCGAAACCATCCAGCTCATACGCAAAGGTATGAATCCAACACTTGAGCTACTGGGCGTACTCGTGACGATGCTCGACAGCCGGACAACACTTAGCCAGCAGGTCTATGACGAAGTAAAGAAGCATTTTCCAGGCAAGGTGTTTGAAACAGCCATACCGCGCAATGTACGCATCGCTGAAGCGCCGAGCCATGGCGAACCGGTCGGGGCATATGATAAGTGGTGTAAAGGTGCTCGGGCGTACAAAACGCTTTCAAAGGAAGTTGTAACACGGGTTGGGCAGACAAGGAGTTAAGTTTATGGCAAAAAATGCACTTGGTAGAGGGTTCGAATCACTTATTCCGACCGACGTTTTAGACGAAACATTTGACCCAACGCTTGTCAGCGACGAGCAGATCTCGGAACTTCGCTACATAAAACTTGAAGAAATCCAGCCAAGCCCTGACCAGCCGCGGCGGACTATCGATGAAGTGGCGCTTCAGGAACTTGCGGCGTCGATACAAGAACATGGTGTGTTACAGCCTATCGTCGTGTCACCGGGTAAAAAGGGGTTTGTGATCGTTGCTGGAGAACGCCGTTGGCGTGCATCGGGTCTTGCAGGCCTTGCGAAAATCCCGGCACTCGTGAGGACCTTGACCGGTCAGCATAAACTAGAGCTCGCACTCATAGAAAACTTGCAGCGCGAAGACCTCAACCCTATGGAAACAGCGACAGCGTATCAGAAACTAAAGACTCAGTTCAACATGACTATCGAAGAGATAGGCAAACGTGTCGGCGGGAAGTCGGTTGCGGCTATCAGCAACTACATGCGTCTTTTGCAGCTGCCGGATTTTGCGAAACAGGCTGTTGCAGAAGGGGTGATAACAGAAGGTCATGCACGCCAGCTTCTCGCGCTGAACGGCGATGAAAAAGCTCAGCGCGACCTACTCGAGCATATCGTGAAAGAAGGTTGGAGCGTCCGTAAGGCTGAGCAGTATGTTATCGGCTATAAAAAAGGCGTTGCGCCGAGCGAAAAACGTGCCACCGCTGTTCGCTCGACACGAACCCAAACGGTGTTTACAAAACGTCTCGAAAAACGCATAGCACTACCTGTTGTACAAAAAACAATGGGCGGTGAAAGCGGGCAAATTATCATCAGCTACAAAACTGAAGATGAACTAAAAGCACTCGAGAAACTACTCGGCTAACACTACAAGAAGCGTATCTGGTCAAACGGGAAGATCCGCATGCTGACCGGGCCTATGATGTCGTAAAACGGGACCGTGCCGAGGCCATTGCGCGAGTCGAGCGAATACGGGTCTTGTCGGTGGTCACCGGCAACAAATATCTGACCGTCTGGCACGACCATGTCGACAGAACCATCTGTCGGTTGCAATGCGCCAGGGTGTACGGTGTCAACATCGATCCCCTCTGGATGATCATCAGTATAGACCATCATCTTGCCGTTTTTTACTACGACTTGCTCGCCCGGAAAGGCGATAACGCGTTTGACGATGTACTCGTTGACTTCGCCGGCCTGCCATTTCGGATTTTTAAAGACGATTATCTGCCCACGGTCTGGGACATAGTCAGTGCCGCGTATCTTGCTCCATGTTACCGGTAGCCGGTTAACGATGAGTCGGTCGCCGGTGTGCAGCGTGCTCTCCATACTCGGGCCGTCAACGTTGAAACTACGGAAAAGAAATGTGTTTATAAGCATGGCGCCGATAAATACGGCAGCCACAAACAAAATAACACCGCCGATATCTTTCAGGCGTGTTGCGAGTCGGGTATCTATCTGCATAGTCATCGTTTATCTAGCATACACGGATAGTTTGCGAAAAACAAAGCTTACTCTTATCAGGGGAGCGTAATTTCGTCGGATAGCCAGTGTTTTCTCAGCATAACAAACCGACCATACGGTATAATGGGGGACGACAATGAAGCAACACGAACCACGACCGAGTATTGACGGTTTTACCTTGAGGCGCAAAACGTCTGATGTTGGTGGATTGCAGAGAAAAAACCTAGCCACTCCTGAGGTGCCACAGCAATTTTTGCGTTCCAAGGCCGAGCGAACAAACACGGCGGTTGCGCATGAACAACACGAGATACTGCCGCGACCGGAAGTAGCGCAAAATAGCGGTCTGAAGCGAACTGATATCGATGAGTCGCTCCGTGCAGTCGATGATGATCGGTCTTCGAAAAAGAAGCGACGCAAACACACCTCGTGGTATCGCCGTAAAAGTGTTATTTCGGCATGTATAGTTGTGTTACTGCTCGTTGGCGGCAGTATTTTCTTTCTGAACAAACTTATGGCTGTGAGTGGACGAGTGTTTGGGAGCGGTAGCGTTCTTGATCTGCTTGGTGCTGGGGCTGAACTCAAAAAAGACGCGAACGGCTGGACAAATGTCATGCTTTTCGGCACTTCTGAGGACGATATAGGCCATGATGGTGCGGCGCTGACAGATAGTATCATGGTGCTCAGCGTCAACAAATCAACCAAAACAGCTTCTATGGTGAGTATGCCGCGTGACCTTTGGGTTGACTATGATACGGCGTGTGTTGCTGGGTACTCCGGCAAGATAAATGCTCTCTACCAGTGCTATGCCGAAAATGGCGACGTATCAAAGGGCGCCAATGCTCTCGGAGACAAGGTTGGAGAGGTTTTTGGCCTCGATATCCAGTACTACGTAAAAGTGAACTATACGGTAGTGCGAGAGCTAACAACAGCACTTGGTGGTGTACCGGTGATGGTTGAGAGTAGCGATCCGAGAGGGCTGTACGACTTCAACACGAAGCTCAAAGTTCCAAACGGGCAGGTGACGCTGCAGGGTGAACAAGCACTTGCTTTTGTTCGAGCTCGCGGCGATGGCGGCGGGTATGGGTTTGAGGGTAGTAACTTCGTCCGTGAACAAAACCAGCAAAAGATGATCGTTGCGATACGCGACAAAGCATTAAGTCTCGGCACGCTGTCAAATCCGTCAAAAATCTTTTCTATCATGGATGCACTCGGTAACAATGTACGGACGAACTTCTCGACAGCGGAGGTGAAAACGCTTGCTGATCTTGGAAAACAGATCTCCAGTATCGTTCACATCAACCTAAACGACAACAATAAACGAGTCGTGACGACTGGTAGCTATAACGGACAGAGTATCGTCAAGCCGGTTGCGGGTATAGATGACTTTACAAAGATTCAAGCATATATAAAGTCTCAAATGAACGGTGGTGATATCGAGAGTGAAGATGCGGCGATAGTTGTCCTAAATGGTTCTGGAAAGGTTGGCGCGGCAGCGGCCAAGCAGACTACGTTAACCCAGGCTGGTCTTTTGAATACCTCTGTTGGTGACACGACATACACACCAACTTCTTCGGTCGTGTGGTACGACACAACCGGTGGTAAAAAACCGAAAACGCAAGCGAAGTTGTCGAGTATTCTCGGCGTGAAGCCTGCGGGCACAACACTACCTAGTAGCGTGCAGTCAACGGCTGATTTTGTCATCATACTGGGAAACGAGTGAAAAGATCACGAGTGATTTTTTCTGAGTGACGACGTATTTCGACGATGATAAGTGTTATAATACTAGGAAATGGAACTAATTAAATCCGCCGCTAGGCGGACAAAGATCAGCGAGGTTGTATATGTATTGCTCAACGCGGCATATGCTGCATTATTGCTCGTGCTCATCATCGGTTTTGAAGGTCAGCCATACCTTGCGTATCTACTCGTGATCTTGAGTAAATGGCGTGTTTTTGCCGTTCGTCCGCGGTTTTGGATTGCAAATATGCAAACCAACCTGCTCGACACGCTCGTCGGGTTGAGTATCGTGACGCTCCTCTGGCAAAATATGGGGAATGTTCCGTATCAGATAGTCCTGACAGTCTTCTTCGCCGTTTGGTTGGTTGTGCTCAAGCCGCTGTCGAAACGTTTTTGGGTTATTATCCAGGGAGGTATAGCCCAGTTTATTTCCACTATGGCGCTTTTTACTATCGCTCATAACTTCAACGTAGCGATCGTAACGCTTCTCGGGTGGCTTATCGGGTTCGTGACGGCGAGGCATATCATCAATGTGTTCAATGATGAACATGAAGATGTCGTCATAAGTCTAAGTTGGGGAGTGATCGTCGCTGAGCTGAGCTGGCTAGCCTACTACTGGACTATCGCGTACACACCTCTGAAGATTCCTCAGATATCTATCGTCGTTTCGCTGCTTGGCTATATGGTGCTCGTTGTTTACAATTATCTATACCACCGCGAGGACTCGCGGCATATTTGGCGTGACCTCGCCATGCCGATACTGTTCTCGCTTGCAGGAATTTTTATCGTTTTGTTGTTTTTCAACGCGTTTGATCCGACGAGTTTAGCGTAACCATTGCTTCAGTGTTTTATCAGAAAAGGGAGGGAAACTAGAACTATGCAACCAGAAACATCACTAAATCAGCAGCACAACGTACCAGCGGCTCACGTACCCACACCATCACCATCATCACCACCTGCGACATCCAAAAAACGGATGAGCAGGGGTGTGTTCGCTCTTCTTATAGGGGCGATGTGTCTTATCCTCGGTTTTGCGGGACCTGTTGTTTTTTGGGCAACAGGCACACTAACGACGACAAATACCGTCAACAGCGAAACAGTTGTTTCACAGGAGGGCGATGTTATCGCAAGCGTTGCGACCAAAGTGAGTCCAAGCGTTGTCTCTATCGTTACCGAATCTACAACACAAAATTACTTCGGTTATCCTACCTCCAGACAGAGCGCAGGGACAGGGATTATTATCAGTGCTGACGGATACATCATGACAAATAAACATGTTGTTTCTTCAACAACGAAGAGTATTCAGGTTATCGCTGCGGATGGTACGAGTTACGACGACGTGTCGTTTGTTGGTAGCGACCCAAATAACGATGTGGCGTTTATCAAGATAAAAAATGTCACGGATCTTGCGGTGGTCAAACTTGGCGATTCGTCAGCGATGAAGGTTGGACAGAAAGTTATCGCCATCGGCAATGCGCTCGGTGAGTATCAGAACACAGTGACGACTGGTATTATCTCGGCACTAGGTCGTCCGGTGATTGCCGCTAGCAGTACCGGGACGGAAACCGAACAGTTGGAAAACCTTATCCAAACTGACGCCGCTATCAACTCGGGTAACTCCGGCGGGCCGCTCGTGAACCTCAGCGGCGAAGTGATCGGCATGAACACGGCTGTTGCGACAGATGCCCAGGGTATCGGTTTCGCTATCCCTATAAACGATGTCAAAGGTATGGTGAAGACGCTGCTTGCTTCCGGTAAAGTAGAGAAACCATACATAGGCGTTCGGTACGTTTCTATCACGCCGGATGTTGTGAGTCAGTATGATCTTAGTGTAAAAAACGGTGCATATATCACGAGCGGTAGCAGCCAGCCAGCTGTCGTTTCGGGTAGTCCAGCCGACAAAGCAGGTTTTAAAGAAAAAGATATCATCACGAAAGTCGACGGAACGAATGTTGACAGCACGCATCCGTTCGCGAGCCTCATAGCACAACACTCAGTGGGGGACAAAGTGACTATAACCTACTTGCGCGACGGCAAAGAGTCGACCGTTACTGTGACGCTTGCGTCTGCTTCGTAAAGCTGAGGGCGTAGCCGCTTGTTTCTACGTGTTTGAAATCATGTTGAGCGGCAAATGCAATGATGTCCTCATGCTGCTCTGGATCCGCCTCAAGCAGCAACCAACCACCGTCTCCAAGGACAGTCCTTGGAGACTCGATGAGCGCATATATGAGGCGTAGGCCGTTGTCATCAGCGTAGAGCGCCAGGGCGGGTTCGTGTGCTGTCTCTGGTGAGGTTTTCCAGGTTTTGTCGACGTAGGGGAGATTGGCGACGATGAGCGAGAAGGATGAAGGATGAAGGATGAAGGATGATAGAAGGTCGCTTTCGACGAATCGTACATCTGTGCCGAGCTGTTTGGCGTTTTTTTTCGCTACTCCGAGTGCCTCGGAACTGATATCGCTGAGTGTTACATCCAACTCTGGCCGTTCGAGTTTCAGTGTGATACCGATACATCCCGATCCTGTGCCCACTTCTACAATCCGAAAGGTCTGACCTTTCGGAATTATGTCGAGCGCTAAGTCGACGAGGTCTTCCGTCTCGGGGCGGGGAATGAGCACGTCAGGTGTTACTATAAATTTTCGGCCGTAGAATTCTTTTTCGCCAGTGATGTACGCTACCGGCTCGCGTTGTAACCGCCGTTCAACCAGTTTATTCATCTGTTGCAGGGTCACACCCTGCAAAGTGTCGGTAGCATGGGCGTGGAGATAGGGGCGGGTGACGCCCAGGGTGTACGCGAGCAAAACCTCAGCGTCAAGGCGAGGCGAAGGGATGCCGGCTTTGGAAAAAAGTTGTTCAGTTTCCCGCAGTTTCTCAGAGATGGTAGTGTAAGGACTTGACATTTTATAGCTCTTGTGCTATATTGTACTTCATAAGGTCGTAAAACACAAAAAGGAACATATGGCCTCGCTGATGATGCAAGTCCTGAAGAGCTAGAACATGCACGGCAAGAATTTATGGATGGCGTCTTTACTTTGAGCTCGCGTTTGCGGGCTCAATTTATTTTATAACCATCGTATAAAAACTATTGACGTCATGACGTCATGACGCTATAATGGTCGATGTACTAAATTAATCGTTATCGAGCAGATAACGAGGCTCCTCTGGAGCTCACACGAAGGACATAGCACCATGTCTCAATCTAATGAAAAGACTACCATCTATCTAAACCCATATGTTAAGAAATATATTCAGCACAAGGCAGTCGAGGAAAATACCTCTATATCCTCGATTATTAACAATATGTTCGCGAAGAAGCTGTCTACGTTGGACGAAAAAGCCGAATTGGCTGCGCGACACAAAGAGCCGACCGTTGCTTTTGACAAAGTACTTGCGGAGATGGGCCTAAGCTATGAAGATTTACGAGATTGAGTTTGCAAAAAGTGCAGCAAAAGAGCTTCAGAAACTAGAAAAAGCCGAAGGAAAAACGATAGCTAAAGCTATCTATGGTCTAGCGAATAACCCGCGGCCTGTCGGTGTTAAGAAATTGGTTGGGCAGAAAGTCTGGCGGCTTCGGGTCGGTGATTATCGGGTTATTTATGAAGTACATGATAGCAAAGTGTTGGTGATAATACTGAAGGTTGCACACCGACGTGAGGTGTATCGCTAAATCTCAAGTATTTTGCGCTTTGAGTTCGCGTTCGCGGCTCGCAAGCTTGTCCATAATATCGTCGATGTTGCCGTCGAGGGCCTGTGGGATACCGGAGCGGCTGTAGCCGATACGGTGGTCGGTTATACGATCTTGCGGGAAGTTATAGGTACGGATTTTCTCGCTGCGGTCGCCTGAACCGATGAGTTCGCGGCGTTCGGCGGTCAGTTTGGCATTTTCTTCGTCGACTTTTATCTGAAGCAGGCGGGAACGGAGTACACTCATGGCCTTAAGCTTATTTTTCAGCTGGGATTTTTCGTCCTGGTTGGTGACGACAAGGCCGGTTGGTAGGTGGGTGATGCGGACGGCGCTGTCGGTCGTATTGACGCTTTGACCGCCGTGACCGGACGCACGGTAAATATCTATGCGGAGATCGCTGTCTTTGATGTCGATGTCGGTTTCTTCGGCTTCGGGAAGAACTGCAACGGTGACGGTACTGGTATGGATGCGTCCTTGGCTCTCGGTAACTGGTACGCGCTGGACGCGGTGAACGCCGGATTCAAACTTGAGCCTGGCGTACGGTGCGTCGCCTGTAACTTCAAAAATAACTTCTTTGTAGCCGCCTGACTCGTTCGAACTTTCACTCATGAGATCAGTTTTGTAGCCGTGCGACTCGCACCAACGCAGATACATGCGGTAAAGTTCCCCGGCAAATAGCGAGGCTTCGTCACCGCCGGCACCGGCACGAATCTCGACGATGACGTTTTTCTCGTCGTTCGGGTCTTTCGGGGTGAGCATGACAAAGAGTTTTTCGTTGAGTGCGTCCAACTCAGTTTCGAGCTGCGGTAACTCTTCTTTTGCAAGCTCGGCCAGCTCATCACCACCGCTAGCTAGCTCTTTTGCTTCGACAATCTGTTTTTCCAGTTCAGTTCGTCGCTCAGCGCTAGCGATAAGCTCATCAAGCTCGAGTAGCCGTCGGTTTTTTGCGGCAAACTCAGGGTCGGAAAACGCGTCGGGACGCGCCAAAAAAGCCGTTAAGTCAGCGTGTTCGTCGTGAAGCGCGTTGATATCGAGAGAAATTTCTGCCATAACAGAGATATTATAGCAGATGGTAGTCGACAGCCAACAGAGCACTCTACATCTGTTTACAGATAGTCTGCGAAGAGATATACTTAAATGGTTGAAATAAGGAGAAACTATGAAGCGAGCTAACAGGGGTGTAATTGTGTTCGGTGCGGTGTTAATGTTATCGACTGTTGGCGCGGTTGCTGCGCCGATATCCAATGCAAACGCCGTGCAAGCGCGGGTCAAAGACTATTGCATGAAGATAGGCGCGAGCCAAGCCGGCTATATGATGTGTGGTTATACGTATAACGAATGTAATGCGCGTAAAGCAAGTGAGCTTGCATATGCTCAGAAAAAGTATCCGAAAATTGGATACAAATCGGCAATCTGTGTTGCGCGGTACTATTAAGCTCCACTGGCCAGAAACACTACTGTTGATATAAGAAAATCGTCCTGGCTAGAGGACGATTTTTCTGCTTTCATGGTTATTTTGTGTCTGCTTTTGCAGCTTTCTTTTCTTTCGTGACAGCAGCTTTCTTTGCCTTGTTCGCGAGTGCCTTGCGGCGTTCTTCCGCGGCTTTACGGCGGGCTTCGAAGCGATCGACGCGGCCTTCGGTGTCGATAATCTTTTCTTCACCGGTGAAGAACGGGTGAGAAGCGCTGGAGATATGTACTTTTACGAGCGGGTATTCGTTGCCGTCTTCCCATTTGATAGTTTCGTTGCTGGTTGCCGTACTTTGCGTCAAAAAAGCAAAACCGGCAGCTTCGTCCTGGAACACAACGAAGCGATAGTCGGTAGGGTGTAAATCTTTTTTCATAGTCAAGCAAGGATTATATCTGTTTTGTCTCTAAAAGTCAAAGGTGTTTCTGTGGAAACACTCATGCTATACTAACGCTACTATGACAACCGAACCAGTGGGCGAGAAACAGGTTAAAGCTTTTTTGGATTTGTTTGACGGCGATAGCGATAAAGCTATCATGGCACTGCGGTCGTATCAACGGCCGACTCGTCCAAAAACAGTGGTACGCGATACGCCGGTATTGGTGCGATTCTCTGACGTCAAGAAGACCTATAAACTTGGCCGACAAAAGGTCGAGGCGCTGCGTGGCGTCAATCTTGAGATCCACGAAGGCGAGTTTGTGGCGATAACCGGACCGAGTGGTAGTGGCAAAAGTACACTCTTGCAGCTGATGGGTGCACTCGATAAACCAACGAGTGGTGTGGTTGAGGTTTCGGGACAGAATCTGCAAAAAGCACGCGATGGTAAACTGGCTGAATTTCGGTCAAAAACTATCGGTTTCGTGTTTCAGTTTTTCTACTTGCAGCCGTTTTTGAAGCTGGAGCAAAACCTCGAGGTGCCAGCAATGTTTGCGCGTATGCGACGTCGACAGCGGCATGAAAAAGCTGGTGATCTGGCATATAAAACCGGGCTGGCTGACCGGTTGAAGCATTATCCGAAAGAGTTATCTGGCGGGCAGATGCAACGAGCAGCGATAGCGCGGGCGTTGATGAATTCACCCAAACTACTGCTGGCTGATGAACCGACCGGAAACCTGGACTCGAAAAACGGTAAAGCGATCATCGACCTGTTTGAGGCTATTCGGAGCGAGCTCGGAACGACCGTTGTAGTGGTAACGCATGACATGGATATTGCGGCGCGGGCCGACCGGGTGATTAGCGTCAAAGACGGGGAGGTGGTCATATGATTCGCCTAAGTGATGCGGCTATCCTGGCGGCGACGAAACTTCGGACACGCAAGGTGCGAACTGTCGTGACAGCAGTGCTGGCGAGTCTACTCTTTGCTGTGCTGGTGTTTGCATTTACGGTTGTTCGAGGTACTGTCGGCAGCTATGTCCGCTACAGCGAAAACGGTTTATCTAGTCGGTATATCACCAGTGCGTACAATGCAAGCTTTGATCAGATAGATTATAGCTCGCCCGAGTTGATCGTGCAGGCCAAAGAACGTCATAAACAGATTGTCGAGCAGAAAAAAGCCGATGCGAAGCGGCTTGGTTTACAATATGACGCAGCGAGCGAGCCGCCGGCTGTTGAGAAATACGAAGAGGGCGGCAAGGAACAGCTCAATATGCAGAGTTTGGCGGCACAGCAAGTGTACGCTGAAGCGTTTAAAAAATTGCCGACTAGTCTTGATATCACTCGAAAGGCGGCTACCGGCCATAGTCCTATCGGTATATATACTAACGAATCGTTTGGTGATACCGGTGGCTTGACGCGTATGAAAGGTGGTAAAGAATCGTTTAAGACTGCCGAAAAAGGCGAGGCTGAAACGCCGATGTTTGGGCCCGAGGATACGCTTTCGACGCTCTCATATCTACCGCGCACTATCGTCAACCCGTTTTTGCTGGAAGGAGCTGACTTGTCGACGGTGGCATCTGCAGAGGAGGCGGTACCAGTGATCGTGCCGTATTCTGAGGCTGAGTCGCTACTTGGACTGAGTCCGCTACAAAAAACAGCAACATCTGCCGAGCAGCTGGCACGTATAGACGAGGTCAAGAGTCGTGCGGCTGGCTTGACGCTGGAGGTTTGTTACCGAAATCCATCGTCAAAACAGTTTGTCGAGCAGGCAAAACAGCAAATTGCCGAGATTGAACGACGCAAAAACGACAAAACGTTTGAAATGCCAAGCCAGATATATGCACTGCCCGACGAAACCAGCTGTGGTCCAGTGGTGGTAGCAAAGGATACGCGTACCACGGCCGAAAAGCAGTATATGGCGAAGCAAACGGAGTTTAACGTCAAATACGGTCTCGAAGTTTTGCCGGCCGAAAAGAAACTGACGCTACGTGTTGTTGGTCTGTCACCGAGCGTGCCGGACTATGCGAACCTAAGCACACTCGATAGTTTAGCGATGATGATTGGCGGGTCGTCGCTACGCGGACAATGGGTGGTTCCGACGGAGTTGGTCGATGCGTCAATTCGTGACAAGTTTTTACCGTTAGCTAGCGCGTCGGATATGCAAATGTCGATGTATACGGGTGTTGGAACCCTGGTTGAGTTCTCGAATGCTGCCGATACACGCAAGTTCGTGACCGACGAAGGTTGTAGCGGCTGGGATTGTCGCGATAAACTGATGATTTCGTATTTTGGTAGTAATAGTGTGCTGATAGAGGACCTCATGACGAACGCGACACGTGCCTTGCAGGTGGCCGGTGTAATTGTTAGTGTCGTTGCCGCGATACTCATGATGGGTATGGTCGGTCGTGTAATAACCGACAGCCGGCGCGAGACGGCTGTGTTCCGGGCAATTGGTGCAAAGCGTAACGATATTCGGGCGGTATATACCATCTATGTGACTGCTTTCGGGTTGATCATCGCAGCTAGTGCACTGGCGATCGGTACGCTCACGGCGTGGATTTTGAGCGCGAACTATTCGGACGCTATGACAACATCGGCGCGACTGATGTTTATCGAAAGCAGAGAAACAGTACCATTCACGCTGGTTGGCTGGTGGCCTGAGGCGGCCGGTTTGCTGGTCGGTCTGGTTGTGTTTGTGGCCTTGACGGCGATGCTCTTGCCGCTTTCACGCAACCTCGTGCGTAGTCCACTCAAGGACATGCGCGACGAGTAGCTTGCGGCTTTCTCTGTTATTTGCTATAATCTTCTCTTGTAATATTTATTAACGAAGCAATCCGTACCTTTGACGTTTAAATCCTGCCAGAAATGGTTAAAGCGTCGAAGAACAAGGTATGGACGAAGGGAGAAGGATATCATGGCCGTGACGGTAGATATCAAGGCTTTGCTCGAAGCCGGTGTTCATTTCGGACACAAAACGAGCCGGTGGCACCCGAAAATGTCGCAGTACATCCACAGTAAGCGTCAGGATAGTCACATCATCGACCTGACGAAGACGGTTGAGGGGCTGGAAGCAGCGCTGCCGTTTATCACCAAAGCTGTCTCGGGTGGCAAGCAGGTCCTGCTCGTTGGTACCAAAAAACAGGCGAAGGCGCTTGTTGAGGAAACTGCCGTAAAAGTCGGCCAACCATATGTCACTGAGCGGTGGATGGGCGGTATGCTGACAAATGTTGCAACCGTAACCAGTCAGATAAAAAATCTTAAAAATCTCGAACGCCGCATGGATAACGGCGAGCTGGCAAATCGCTACAGCAAGCTCGAAGTACAGCGCTATCAGGAAGAGATTGACGATCTTAACAGAAAATACGGTGGTATCAAGGATCTAAACGGCAAGCCCGGCGTGGTATTTGTGACCGATATTCTTGAAGATAAAAACGCTGTTGCTGAAGCTAACAAACTCGGCGTGCCTGTCGTTGCTATCGTCGATACAAATGCCGACCCGAGCAAGATCGACTATGTCATCCCAGCGAACGATGATGCTATAAAAGGGCTACAACTCATCCTTGACTATGTCGCCGAGGCGATAGAAGAGGGCAAGAAGGTTTCGGCCGCGAAGGTAGAGAAGTAAGGGGGCAAATGATGGCAATTTCTATAGATGAGATCAAGAAACTCAAGGACCTTACTGGTGTTGGTTTGACTGATGCAAAAACCGCGCTCGTTGAGGCTGAAGGCGATTTTGACAAAGCGCTTGAAGCAATGCGCAAAAAAGGTCTGACAAAGGCTGAAAAACGCGGTGAGCGTGAAGCATTGCAAGGTTTGGTGGACGCTTATGTTCACAGCGGCCGAATTGGCGTTGTTGTCGAAGTTAACTGTGAGACGGACTTTGTCGCGCGAACAGATGACTTTAAGGCGCTTGTGCACGATATCGCACTCCATGTTTCGGCGACGAACCCAGAGTATATATCGCTAGAAGATGTACCAGCCGAAGTGAGCGAAGCGAAAAAAGCAGAACTCGTCGAGACGGCAACGGCTTCGGGTAAACCGAAGGAAATCGCCGAAAAAATGGTCGATGGTCAGCTGAAAAAATACTTTGCCGAAAAAACGCTGCTCGAACAGCCGTTTATAAAAAATCCGGATATCTCTGTTGGTGAACTGGTCAAAGAGCATATTTCGAAACTCGGTGAAAATATCGTCGTACGCCAGTTCAGGCGTATCGAACTTGGTGTCAGCGAGTAGTTGACGCAGACGGTTACAATACTTCCGCCAGTGGGCGGAAGTATTTTATTTGCAGGTTGCGGTCGAGGTGATCGCAATATTGACAGTGGTTGCCATTTCAGCGTCATTTTCGGGATCGTTTGTTGTAGGCTCTTTAACGATGATATGCTCAGACGAGATACCAGCGGTGAGTAGGTCTGCACGGATGATCTCGATCCGCTGTTTGGCAAGAGAGGTGTCGCTGTCGTTGAAGTATTCGCTCGTGAGTGTGAGAATGATTGATTTGTTAGGGTGATTTTCGTAGAAAGTACTGATTTGCTTGACGATTTCTACTCCGGTCGTTTCTGCGTCGGTGTTGTAGCTGGTTGAGCTGGGTGTAAACTCGACTTGATAGTTAAAGAAGAAATCACTTGACGACGATATAGCATCGACATCGGTTCGTCCGAGTAATTCTTGTAGATCGGCGGTCGTTAAGCACCGAGGCCCTTGGCTAGCGACAAATAGAGCTGCTGCGATACTGACCACGAGATGCGCAAGTGCCACTACGAGTGCGATGAGTTTGAAAGGCTTTTTCTTCGGGGGCTCCACGGCTGGTCCTGGAAGCGAATGAAACCATTCGTCAGTTGTGTTTTGCTGTTGTGCTCCAGGCTGAAAAGGACTGTTTTCCATATCGTTACGCCGCCAACTTCTTTTTTAGTGCAGCGATATCGCTACTAGTCAAGCCAAGTCCTTCGGTGAGGTATTTCTGAACGGTACCGTACTTTTTCTTAACGGCGCTTAGTCCGGCGTTGAGCATGTCTTTTGTGACGTTTTTACCTGCTGTTTGGCCGGAACTTTTCATATACTCAGTCATCACTTGGCTGTCGCTCGCGCCGATCGCGTACATTGCCATGGCAGTCAGCCAGCCAGTGCGATCTTTGCCGTGGGTGCAGTGGATGAGAACTGGTCCATCTGCGTTTGCGATGGCTTTGAGCGCCTTTCCAAATGCAGCGCTGGCTTTCTCTCCTTCTTTGCCATCTACAAATTTTGTGTAGTTAGTTGTGCCGACGATAGGGATATCTACATGGGCAACACCCTCAAGTTTCGGATCTTTACCGTTCTTGCTTTTGTTATCGCTGGTTCGGAGATCTATAACGAGACCACCGTCCAACAACTTTGCGAGAGCTTCTTTATCCGCTTTAGATGCATCTGCAAGTAGGCCGGAGCGATAAAGAATGCCGCTTTTTATGCCTCCAGCTGCTCCTGCATCTCGAAAATTTGATACGTTTTTTAACTTTGGGATAGTAGTTTTAGAAGAGGCGTCGGTATCGGCGTCGGTGTCAGTGTCGGTTTTTGTGCTCGGTGAAGAGCTAGCGACTGCTGGCGGTTTTGCGTTGAGGTTAAACGCACCGCCCGGTATGAGGAAATTAGCTCCGGCGTAGAGGAAGATAAACAAGAAGAGCCCGATGACGGAATTTGCGATGATTTCTTTGCCTTCTTTCGCCTTGCTCTCTTCGCCATCGCTCGCGGCGTAGGTGATGCCGCCGAAAATTATACCAACAACAACAGCTATCCCAACACCGACTGCCATAAAACTGATAATATACAGGAGGATAGAGCTGATACTGTCAGTTGTGTAGTCGTCACAGTGAAAGTCTATGGACGTTTCAACGCCGTTACAGGATGCCGCTTGTGCGACAGGGACTACCGCAAGTAGTGGTACCGACAAAACAACGAGAAATCCGAGAGTGATGAGGAATCTTTTTTTCACTGTGGTTTATGCTTACGCTTTGACTTTAAGTATAGCAGACTCGAAGTGTTATACTAAAGGCATTAGTTTAACGAGAGGAATTTACAGTGTTTGATACAAAGTCGTACGAACTAAAAATGCAGCAGGCGCTAGAGTTTTTCGAAGATGAATTGAAAAAGATTCGAACCGGTCGAGCACACCCGGATATGCTTGACGGGGTTATGGTGAAGGCATACGGAGTGGAAATGCCTCTCAAGCAAGTTGCGAATATAACAGTACCCGAACCACAATTGCTTCAGGTGTCGCCGTTTGATCCGAGTCAGGTTCAGGCGATAGCAGCGGGAATTCGCGATGCTTCCAGTCTCGGATTTAACCCGAGTGATGACGGACATATCGTTCGCGTACCCGTGCCGCCACTGACCGAGGAGCGTCGCCGCGACATGGTAAAACAGCTTGGCGACAAGGTGGAGGATTGCCGGATTGTGCTGCGCAATATTCGCCAGGATGCGCTCAAAGAAGCAAAGCGCATGAAAGATGCCAAAGAGCTGTCCGAAGACGATGTAAAGCGTGTCGAAAAGGGACTTGATGACGATATGAAAGTATTTCATTCAAAAATAGAAGATATCTTCAAAGCCAAAGAAAAAGAAGTCATGACGGTATAAATTGAACATAGAATTTGGATTATAGATTTTGGAAGAAGTACAACGGCAACGCGAAATTCCGACCCATGTTGGGTTGATTATCGATGGTAATCGCCGTTGGGCAAAAAATCATGGCTTGCCGGCCTGGGAAGGGCATCTTGCTGGCGTTACGGCGCTGGAAGATGTGCTAAGAGAATTAGTCGAGCAGGGTGTGCGTTATATATCGTTTTATACGTGGTCAACTGAAAACTGGAATCGAGCCGCTGACGAAGTAAATGCTTTCATGAAGATTCTGAAGCGACTCTTTAAAACGGAGCTGAAGCAGTTGCTTGCTGAAGATTGTAAATTTGTGATGTTGGGCGACAGGGAAACACTGCCGAAAGATATTTTGCAGATGGTTGAAGAGGCAGAAGCCGAATCAAAAGACAATAAACGAGCGACGCTGGTTATGTGCTTTAACTACGGCGGGCAGCGTGAGATCGCGCATGCGGCGCGGGCAATGCTTCGAGCAGGCGTTGACCCGGCGACGGTTGATGAGCATAGCTTTGCTGATTACCTGGATCATCCTGAGGTGCCACCATGTGATCTTATCGTCAGGACGAGTAGCGAACAGCGGCTGAGTAACTTTATGCTGTGGCGAAGCGCCTATAGCGAATTTATTTTCCTTGATAAGTACTGGCCCGATATGCGTTCCGGGGATGTAGCTGGTATACTGGAAGAATATAACCGCCGGAATCGCCGGCATGGAGGGTGAGTGGATATTCTAAGCGTGCTAAATTTCATACTGTCAGTTGTTATAGGGCTACTGATTCTTGTGGCGCTCGTTGCTATGCACGAATTCGGTCACGGTGTTGTTGCTCGTCGGAACGGCGTGCGCGTCAAGGAGTTCGGCATAGGTTTTCCGCCTCGCGCAAAAGGCTGGGTGGTTAAGAGCAGTGTACTCGGCAAAAACGTTCTGTACAGTCTCAACTGGTTACCGCTCGGCGGTTTTGTAAATTTACAGGGAGAAAATGACTCGTCAAACAAGAAAGGTGATTTCGGATCGGTAAGTTTTTGGGCAAAAACGAAGATATTGCTAGCTGGCGTATTTGTGAACTGGGTGACGGCTGCCGTCTTGTTGACGATAGTTGCAGCTATGGGTTTGCCAAAAATAATAGATGGACAGTTTACGGTACCGAGTGACACGATCGTGCAGACAGCACCGGTGACTGTCGCTTCCGTATCAAAGGGGCTGCCGGCGGATAAAGCAGGTATACAAAAAGGCGATGAGATCATCCGTATCGCCGGAGTTCCTCTCGATGACGCCACGAAACTAACGCAAATCACGAAAGAAAATGTCGGCAAAACTGTCGACGTAGTCTTTCGGCAAAATGGTACTGAACAGACAGCCTCGGTAACGCTACGATCGGAAAATAGTGACAAACAAGGCTATTTGGGACTCTCCGGAAGTCAGAGAACGACCTATCGCTCGACATGGAGCGCACCGATAGTAGGGGTTGTGCTGACTGGACAATTCACGGCATATACATTCCAGAGTCTCGGCACAACGTTTGTTAACTTCGTGACTGGTGTTGCACAGAAATTGAGTTTCAATAGCGAGGTCAGGGAAGCGGGCGGAGAAAAGCTTGCCGAAGTCAATCAAAACGTCGGTGGTCCCATAGCGATTCTGGGTATGTTATTTCCATCAGCGCGTGCCGACGGGCTCGGTTCGTTGCTGCTTGTTACGGCTCTGATCGCACTGACACTTGCGGTTATGAATGCGCTGCCGATACCAGCACTTGATGGTGGCCGCTGGTTCGTAACGTTTCTCTACCGTAAGGTGCTTAGAAAGCCGCTCACGAGAGAGACGGAAGAGAAGATACACGGCACGGGCTTTATGGTCCTTATGGGGTTGTTTGCCCTCATCGTTATCGCAGATATCATGAAACTGGGGCATTAGATGAATAAAAAAAGTATTCAAAACGGTCTCTGGGCGATACTGTATTGCCTCTGGGCGGGTGGAGTATTTCTGTTTACATCGGCCATCCTTGTTGGGTTACCACTGTATTATTTTGCGAGCGAAAGTGTGTACGCCTGGTTTGGGACATCGGTTGGTACGTTGGCACTTGCGGCCATCATCTATGTTGTGTCGGCAGCCATCGTTATTTCGCCCTTCATCATTCGCCGCTTATCTTGGGTTGATATCCGAAAAAAGTTAGGTCTATGGGAGCGATTTCGCGCGCCGATGATCACATGGGCGATATTTGGCTGGGCGCTGTATTTTATTTCGACAGCGCTTGTAACTGCAGTGCTTTATTTCGCACCGGTACCTGGACTTGATCTAGGGCAGAAGCAGGAAATCGGATTTGATCATATATCGAGCGGTATGGAATATGTTATCGCGTTCCTGTTACTCGTTGTTATCGCGCCGGTGTTCGAAGAGCTGTTGTTCCGCGGGTATCTATTTGGCCGGATACGGGAACGGAATGGTTTTTGGCTGAGTACTATTTTGACAAGCCTGACATTTGCGGTACTCCACGGTCAGTTCAATGTCGGTATAGACGTGTTTATTCTCAGTATCTTTCTCTGTTATTTGCGTGAAAAATTCCAGTCTGTCTGGCCTGGAATTTTGGTACATTCCTTTAAAAACGGACTAGCATATGTGCTGCTGTTTATCCTACCGCTCTACGGAGTAAGTCTGGTACAATAAAAGTATATGAGACTCTCCGAGCTATTTACTAAAACAAGCAAAACAGCACCGGCTGATGAGGTAGCGAAAAACGCTCAGTTGCTTATCCGTGCCGGGTTTATATATAAAGAAATGGCCGGTGTCTATGCGTATCTACCGCTCGGAAAACGTGTTCTTGATAACATCATGCAGGTTATCCGCGAAGAGATGAATGCTATAGGTGGCAACGAAATCAGCCTAACAGCCTTGCAGCAAAAAGATACGTGGGAGGCGTCAGGGCGGTGGAGTGACGAAATCATCGATGTTTGGTTCAAAACAAAACTAGCAAGTGGTACCGAACTTGGTCTTGCGCCAACTCACGAAGAACCACTGACGAAACTCATGAAAACCTACATTGCGAGCTATAAAGACTTGCCAGTGTATCCATATCAGTTTCAGATAAAGTTTCGTAACGAACTCCGTTCAAAGAGTGGGCTGATGCGGGGCAGGGAGTTCTGGATGAAAGACCTGTATTCGTTTTCGAGAGATAGGGCGGAGCACGACGAATTTTACGACAAGATAACGGAGGCGTATCACGCCGTGTATGATCGGCTGGGCTTAGGCGAGATCACTTACAAAACCTTTGCGAGCGGCGGTAGTTTTTCAAAGTATAGCCACGAGTTTCAGACGCTAAGCGATGTCGGTGAAGACACGATATATGTTCACGAAGCGAAAAAACTTGCCATCAATGAAGAGGTCTATACCGACGAAGTGCTCAGTGATCTTGGCATCTCACGAGATGAGTTGGTGGAGAAAAAAGCGGTCGAGGTAGGCAATATTTTCACTCTCGGTACGAAGTTCTCTGACGCGCTGGATCTTGTCTATACTGATGAAAAGGGCGAGCAGCAAAAAGTGTTTATGGGGAGTTACGGTATCGGTCCGAGCCGTATCATGGGGCTGATCGCGGAGCTGTTTGCTGACGACAAGGGTCTCGTCTGGCCGGAAGCAGTTGCGCCAGCACGGGTGTATTTGGTACAAATCGGCGACGACGTAGCCGAAGAAGCGCAGAAACTATACGAGCAGCTCGTAAGTAAAGGCATAGAAACGCTTTGGGACGACCGCGATGCGCGTCCTGGCGAAAAATTTGCCGATGCTGACCTCTACGGCATCCCGCATCGGATCGTTGTGAGCGCTAAGACAGTGGCTGATCAAAAGGTAGAATACAAAGCCCGTAGCGCAGATGAAACAGAGCTCTTGACAGTCGATGAGCTGCTTGCTAGACTGGTTGTGTCCTAAAGTTTGGGAGCTAGGGTAGAAGCTTGTAGACACACTTCTAAAATATCCCGTGACGCGCTGCAAAGTAGCGCGCCTTATTATTGCCCAGACCGAGAAAGGAGACAAGACTATGAGAAAAGTGTATCAAATTACCGCCGAAGGCAAGGTAGAACTCGAGAAAGAACTCGCCGAGCTTAAAGAGCGTCGTGCTGAAATCGCCGAAAAGATTGCCGCCGCTCGTGACTACGGTGATCTTAGCGAAAATGCCGAGTACGACGCTGCCCGCGAAGAACAGGGGATCGTCGAGACTCGTGTTGTAGAGATCGAAGACATCCTGCAAAATTTTGAGCTTATCAAGCCTCAAAAAGCAAACGGTATCGTGCGCGTCGGCAGCACGGTTGACCTTCATAACGGCAAAAAGGTGACCTATACGGTTGTTGGATCAGTAGAAGCTGACCCGATGGAGGGGAAAATCAGCAACGAATCTCCTATCGGTGCCGCGCTCATGGGCAAAAGAGTCGGTGACAAAGTGACGATCACCACGCCAAAAGGCGAGACGACGTATACTATCGACGCAGTGCGTTAAAGTAAAGTGTCAAATAATAAATCCCGCTGAGTGCAGCGGGATTTTTAATTAGTTTACGCTTTGTACGTGCTAGTTTTTGCCAAGGATTTCCTTGAAGCTCAGTTTACGGCTGTACTCCAGTGCACCGTAGCGGAAGACGCGAACGGCGAGATTGACAACGAGCACGGTGCAGACTAGCAAGATACCAAGCGAGATAAGCGCTTCGTGGGGTTGTAGGTTGCCGATGGCGTTGCGTAGCAAAAGCGGGATTGGTGCGGTGAGCGGGAAATAACTGAGGAACTGAACGATCCCTGCTTCTGGATTTGAAACAAAGAGCGAAGCGGCGTACAGCGGTCCGAAGATAAGCAGCATGACAGCGCCGATAAACGGTCCAGCTTCTTTTGCGGTAGGTACTGAAGCACCGATAGTAACGAGCAGCCCGGTGAAGAAAAGGAAACTGAGAACAAATATCGCGAAACCAGCCGCTATGCGACCCCAGTCAAATGTCAGGGAGGCGAGATCAAGGCTCGGCAGCGATAACTGGTCCTTCAGGAGGAGATACCCAAGGATGGTCGGGATGAGGATGAGCAGAACTTGCACCAATCCCAGGACTATCAGGGCAAGGATCTTCCCGATGATAAGCGTGCGCGTTTCAACGGAGGTCAGAAGCATTTCTATGACGCGATTTTCCTTTTCTTCGACCGTACTGTTGAGCATTTGGTTGCCGAACATGGCGATAACGAAATAGAACAAGACGAGGAAGATGCCAGGGATGATCATGGTTTTTATGCCGTCAAACTCGACCCCATCTTTGTAGGTGACGGTGTTGGTCGTGATGTTGCCTTGTAGGATAGCTTTGACACTTTCACTCACCGATGAACTGACGGACTGTTCGAGTAACAATTTCGCGACCGCATCGTACTTGCTGTTGTCGAACATGCCGGCATCTTGAGCGTAAATTTCTACGGGATTTTTGCTGATATCGCTCGGAAAGTAGAAAAATGCGTCGACTTGACCACTTTTGACGGCTGTTACACCAGCTTCTCTGTCAGGTTTGACTGTTGCGCCAAAGGCCTCTATGAGCTGGGGCGAAACGACACCCGACTCGTCGACTATGGCGAGCGAGAATTTTTCGCTCTGGGATTCTTTGAGAGCTTCGTCGGTTGCTTTTCCGGATGTGTAGGCTATTGCCGCGATAGCGGCTATCATGACCGGGAAGAGCAGGATGCTGATCCAAAACACCTTTTTCTTAACAGTTCTGAGAAATTCAAAGCTAAAAACAGTTCCGAGATTATGCATTGTCGCGGCCTCCATAAATTTCAACAAAAATATCGTCCAGACTCTTGCCACCGTACTTCTTTTTGACCTCTTTGACAGTACCATACGCTGCGGCATTGCCGTTTTTGAGTAGTAAAATTCGGTCACAAAGACGTTCAACCTCTTCCATCTGGTGGGTGATATAGATGGCTGTCGCACCTTTTTTCTGATGTTCTTCTATGATATCCATAAGTAGGCGGCGATTGACCGGGTCAAATCCTTTGGTTGGTTCGTCGAGTATAAGTAGCTCAGGGTTATTCATAACAGTGATACCGAGCTGGACTTTTTGTTGCTGACCGCCTGAGAGCTTGTCGAGGCGAATTCCGGCTTTGTCGCCGAGCTCAACGCGTTCCAGATACTGCTGCGACCAAGCCCGAGCATCACGTGCGCTCATACCCTTGAGTCGACCGAAATAGACCATGGTGTCGATAACGCTTTCCTTCTTGTATAAGCCGCGTTCTTCGGGTAGGTAGCCAAGTCGAACCGAACCGTCAACGCGGTATGGCTTGCCGTTGATGGTCAGTTTGCCTGCGGTGGGGATGTAGGCGCCGAGGAGGGCGCGGATAGTCGTCGTTTTGCCGGAACCGTTACTACCGAGTAACCCAAAGGTCTCACCTCGACGCACCTCAAACGAGAGATCGTCTATAACTGTTGTGTCGCCAAATTTCATAGTGAAATGGTCGACAGAAATGATTGCTTTTGTCATATATCTAGTGTACACCACAGAACTATCTCGCGCAGTATTCTTTCCAAGGACAGTCCTTGGAAAATTTCCGAAAGGACTGTCCTATCGGAAATCACTAGACCTAGACTAGAGGAATATAGATTTTCTTGACTTTTAAAGTACTCATGCTTTACGATAGATTGTAAGTTTGATGCGGGGCAAACAAAAAGAGAGTTAGTTTAACAAAGAGACAAGGAAGCGGAAGTATGCGTATAACACGCAGCGTAGTATTTCACATAAGCACTATTTCTCACCGTGCTCTTGTTCTTGCTAGTTCATCACTTCTCATCATAGCCACTCTAACCACAACAGCTCTCTTCCTTCAACGTCCTGAAACCTCCTATGCTGCCACACCACCAGACTCTTGTTTTGATTTTGACGCAGGGGATGGGACTATACTCACATACTATATTTACGAAGATAATGTCTGGGGCAATCCTATATGTCCGCGAGATGTCGATATACCGAGTACTATAGGTGGAGTAACGGTAACAGGTATCGGGGACTGGGCCTTTTATGCATCAGATCTTACTTCTGTTGCCATACCAAATACCGTGATAGAGATAGGTGAATACGCTTTTGACTCCAACGACCTTACCTCAGTTATCATACCTAACTCAGTAACATCTATCGGGCGGAGTGCTTTTGAGGATAACCAATTGACAACTGTTGTCATAGGTAATTAAGTAATTTTCATAGATAGAGAGGCTTTTAGTACTAATCGCCTTAGCACATTAACGATTCCGAGTTCCGTGACGTTTATTGGCCTTGGTGCTTTTGAGGAGAATCGTCTCGGGGAAGTTTTTATAGAGGGTGATCCGGTTTTCGAATATTACGATCAGTTCGGTAGTCCGTTTGCTTATCAAAACCCGGACGGCGGCTGGGGGAACGGCTGGGTTACATTTCTATACGCGCCAAACATGACGGTCTTGCCAGATGAGCAGCTCGACAGATATTATGGCGGCTTGGTCGTGAACCCATCGCCGTTGACCATCTACTACGAGGATAAAGATGGCAACACGCTAGCGCCACCGGTGACAATGTACGGAGAGGGAATATACGACCTTCGTATATCCTCGGTGTTCGCGGTCAATCCAGATGCCACTCCGACAGACATCCATACGCTGCTCTACTTTGCCGGTCAGACAGTTACCTTTACACCGCCAGCCATCGCTGGTTACGAAGCACCGGCGTCGCAGACCATCACACTGACGGCAGGAGCTAACCAGAGTGTACTGAATTTTGTGTATGTATCAAACACAAATAGCATCACAGAAGAACAGGGTGGTGGAGTGGAGACACTAGCCGACACCGGCGCGAACTCATGGAAGCTACTTACTATTGCTTTTCTCATGGTTATACCTGGCCTACTTGTTCTTCGAACTAGAGTACGTAGCAGAGTATAAAGCCAGTAGGGCGATACTTAATGATGACGCCACTGGGTGTGGTGTCCGGCGTGGGGATGTTTGTGAGACTCAACGACGTAGACGCCAAGTAGGATTAGTATGCCGCCAAGCACTGTTATGACAGAGAGCTGTTCTTTGAGTATAAGAACAGGGAGGAGGATGGTGAGGAATGTTTCGAAGTACAACAAAACGCTGGTAAATGCTGTGCCGATATTTTCGAAGATTTTTACGGAAATACTTCGCGCCAGTATACCCACGACAGCTCCGGCATATAGCGCCGTGATGAAGAATGACCACGACTGTGGCGTCGAGGATTTGTCGCCGATAAGCATAAAGAGCAGCCATGAGACAAGAACTATGACAAGTGCATTTATTCCGATACTACCGGTCAAAGAAGCGCCTTGTTCATCGGCTCTGCGGATAAAGATGATAGAGAACGTAAAGGCGAGACAGTTCAGGAGTACGAGTACTGTCGCCATAGGGTAAAACGCAAAGTTGTTCTGGTACAGAGCTATCGGCACGAAAACGATCACCATAGCACCAAGTGCTGCGAGTGTGATGCCTGCGATAGCACGACGAGAGATGCGTTCTTTTGTAAACAGCGGACTAAGAAGAACGAGAAATATCGGGTTCATGAGCGAAATGATAGAAACGTAACTCGCCAGACTTATCTGTATCGCGATGGTGTGCGAAAGAACCGCTATAGTTGCACAGATAGCCGAACCGAGCACCCATTTCAAAGCCTTTTTATTCGTGAGAGCGCGCCAGTATTTCACGATAAATGGCAGACAGATAGCAAACACGATGAGAAACCGCACCATGTTCCAGTAGAACGGGTCGGATATGTTCGTCACCGTTTTTATGAGCATAGTATTTGGTGCGGCTATCACCGAATGCAGCACAGCAGCCCAAAGCCAAAACGTTTTTGATTTTTTCATGGTTCGTATGCTTTCAATATAGCATACATATCGGGGAGCGTATATTTAAGGTATAATACTAGACACATATGGCAACACTGAAAGATTATCGCGATGAGCGGCTGAGGAAACTTAACGAGCTGAAAAATCTCGGTGTAAACCCGTTTCCGAGCGATGCGCATCGGACACATATGGCTGGCGATATCGTTACGCGTTTTGATGAACTCAAAAACAAGGAAGTAACGGTTGCGGGACGGGTGAGTGCGATCCGTAAATTTGGTAAACTTGGCTTTTTGGTGATTCGTGACTATAGTGGCTCGATCCAGCTTTTCTTGAGCACGAATGATGTTGCACCGCTAGATGCCGCAAACGGACTGCTCGGTATGGAGCAACTGTCACTGATTGACACCGGGGATTTTGTCGAGGCGACAGGTCCAGTTGTCAAAACGAAAACAGGCGAGATCTCTGTTGCGGTGAAGAAGCTACGGCTGCTGACAAAGTCGCTGCGGCCGATGCCGGAAGAGCTGACGAACAAAGAAGAGCGTTTCCGCCGCCGTTATGTTGATATGAACGTAAACCTTGACGTTCGCGAGCGCTTCGTTCGCCGTAGTAAGTTTTGGCAGGCAACGAGGGATTATCTGAACCAACATGGCTTCCTGGAGGTGAACATACCAGTGCTCGAGCATACGACCGGTGGCGCAGATGCAAACCCGTTCATAACGCACATGGACGCGCTTGACCAAGATTTTTATCTCCGTATCAGCCACGAGCTGCCGCTCAAGCGACTGCTTGGGGCTGGATTTGAAAAAGTCTACGACCTCGGCCCGCGCTTTCGCAACGAAAACTACAGCGACGAGCATTTGCCAGAACACGTCGCCATGGAGTGGTATTGGGCGTACGCCGACTGGCAAGAAGGTATCGCGTTTCAGGAAGGGCTGTTCAAATATATCTTACAGGAAACATTTGGCACGCTTCAGTTCAAACTAGGGCGGTTTGACGTAGACCTTAGTGGCGAGTGGGGGCGTTGGGACTATGCTGAAACTATCGAAAAGCACTACAGCATCAACCCGTTTGACTGTACACTCGAGCAGGTCAAAGAAGCACTAACAGCGAACAACCTTGAGGTCGAGCAGTCCGAAAACAAGTCGCGCGGTATCGACAAGCTCTGGAAAAATATTCGTAAAGACGTGGCGGGCCCGATATGGCTCGTGAACACACCGACATTTATCTCGCCGCTCTCAAAAACCAATCCTGACCGTCCGGAAACAACCCAGCGCGCACAGGTGGTTATCGCTGGCAGTGAGCTGTGCAACCTCTTTAGCGAGTTAAACGACCCGGTAGACCAGCTGACCCGGTTTAAAGAGCAGCAGGTACTCCGCGAGGCAGGTGATGACGAGGCGATGATGCTTGACATCGACTTTGTCGAAATGCTTGAGTACGGTATGCCGCCGGCTTGCGGTCTTGGCTATAGTGAGCGTGTTTTCTGGGTCTTTGAGGGGGTAACGGCTCGTGAAGGCGTGCCGTTCCCGCAGCTCCGTAGCGATATCGACGAGACAACTAGGACCATCTACCCCGATACAAGGCTTTAAAACGCGAAAACCGTCCTTCTCGCACTCACCCGTAAACCGACAGTTCCAGCTCCTTTTGTTCCTTTGCTTGAGGCCAGGCCTCAAGCAAGACTGGGGTGTAGGTTGGGGGATGGAAAAAAAGTTGACTTTTGTATAGTTTTCGCCTACAGTAAAGCTTAAGTTTGACAACGAGCAAACAAAAAGAGAGATTTAACAATCAAGATAAAAAACAGGAGTAGTTAGACTACTATGTCTATTCTTCGTATCTTCCAGAGTACTTCCGGATATAAACAAAAAGCTTCACGCACTAGAAACACACGCAACCGTTATCTAGCATCTATCCTACTACTCATCGGATTTATCATCGGCTCCGCTTACTTACCACTTTCGCATGCATTACCTGGTGACTATGTGTGGGAGAAGGCGGAGACGAATCTAGCGGGGGACCGGATGGATTGGGCGTCCATAGCGAGCTCAGCTGATGGCACGAAACTGGCTGCTGTGGTGGGCGGTGGTGGTACTATTGGTTCTATCTATACGTCTTCAGACTCCGGGGCGACCTGGACCGAACGACCCTCGGCCGGCGTGAGGCAGTGGAACGCGATCACTAGTTCGGCTGATGGCACTAAACTTGCCGCTGCGGTTTACGGCGGCTATATCTACACCTCCACCGACTCCGGCCTCACCTGGACCGCACGCACTACAACTGGTTGGCACATATGGTATTCCGTCGCTTCTAGCGCTGATGGTGTCAAGTTAGCTGCAGTGGAAGAGTATGGCTCTATCTATACCTCCTCAGACTCCGGTCTCACCTGGACGGAACATACTATCGGTGATTCACAGCATCTGTGGAATTCCATCGCCTCCAGTGCTGATGGTACTAAGCTAGCAGTAGTGGATCAATACGGGAGTGATGGTGATGGTGGCTATATCTATACCTCATCAGACTCTGGTTCTACCTGGGTTCAACAAACCGCCGCAGGTTTGCGCACTTGGCGCTCCATCGCAAGCTCCGCGGACGGTACGAAACTCGCCGCAGTAGTGGGTCAGAATTCTAATGGCTATATCTATACCTCATCAGACTCTGGTTCTACCTGGGTTCAGCAAACCGCCGCTGGCTCACGCAACTGGCGTTCCATTGCCTCCAATGCTGATGGTACTAAGCTGGCTGCAATTACGAACTCTATTTATACTTCCACCGACTCAGGCATTAGCTGGACCAATCAAGCCGCTGCGGGTAGTCGCAACTGGCAGTCTATCGCTTTCAGTGTTGACGGCGCTAAACTAGCCGCGGTGGCAAGTAGCGGCTCCATCTACACTTCCTCGGACGCCGGTCTCACCTGGACCGAGTTGACCGTGGTGGGTTCACGGCGCTGGCAGTCTATCACTAGCTCTGATGATGGCACAAAACTAGCAGCTGCGGCTTATGGCTCCATCTATACCTCCTCAGATTCAGGTGCAACCTGGACCGAACAAACTACGGCCGGCTCGCGTAACTGGAGTTTCATCACCAGCTCTTCGGATGGTGCCAAACTTATTGCGGGAGCTGAGAGTGGCTACATCTACACCTCGATCGACTCAGGCGCAACCTGGACCGAACGTACTGCCGCCGGCTCGCGTTACTGGCGGACTGCTGCTTCTAGTGCTGACGGCACCAAACTCGCCGCAGCCGGATGGGGCAGTTATATCTACACCTCGACCGACTCTGGCGCCACCTGGACTGAACAAACCGCTGCTGGCTTACGCAACTGGTACTCTATCACTAGTTCTGCCGATGGCAGCAAGCTAGCCGCGGGTGTGTATGGTGGATATATCTACACCTCCTCCGACTCTGGTGTTACCTGGACTGAGCGAACTGGCGCCGGCTCGCGCAACTGGTACGCCATCACCAGCTCAACTGATGGCACCAAGCTAGCCGTGGCGGACACTAGCCGTATCTACACTTCTACTAACTCCGGCGCAACCTGGACCGAACGCACTGCCGCCGGTTCACATGCCTGGCGAGATATCGCTTCTAGCGCCGACGGTACTAAACTAGCGGCAGCAACATCAAACAGTAATAATTTTGGCTACATCTACACTTCCACTGACTCGGGTCTCACCTGGACCGAACAAACTACCGCCGGCCTATACCGTTGGGGTGCTATCACTAGCTCTGCTGATGGCTCGAAACTAGCCGCGGGTGTTGACGGCGGCCATATCTACCTCGCTTCCACCGAAGGACCAGCTACTGATACCGTTCTTCTCTCGACCCTAGACTCTTCCAAGCAAGCAAGTACCGAACAAGCCATCACTAACTCTTCACTGTCGGTTACCTCTATGACTTGTTACGAGCTGGACTCTGATAGCGTGCAATCACTGAGCACCGCAGGGTTAACTCTTCCGACAGGTATCGATCTTCTTGGAGGTATAGCTTTCAAGATCAACTGCGCAACTAGCGGCGGCTCAAGCGGGGCAGTCATCACGCTCGGTACGTACTACAGTGATGTTTCGAGCCTCCGTGTCTACAAAAAAGCGAGCGACTCCGGCGAACTTCAAGACATAACCAACCAGGTTGTTATAACAAGCGCTAGTAACCAAACAACGATTTCCTATACCCTTATAGATGGTAGCGATTTCGATGAGGATGGGCTTGCTAACGGCGTCATAGTTGATCCGCTGTATATCGGTGTACTCGCAGACGGAGGCTTGGCGGAAACAGGGACGAACGTACTCGTTCTACTGTTTGGCGCAGGTGGTCTGCTGGCCGCTGGTGTTGCATGTGTCGTGCGCCGCTCATAGTGACTTCGTAGTACAATGAGGATATGAAAAAGTTTGCCGTGGGTATACTGGTGTTGGTGCTGAGTTTCTTGAGTATGCCACCAGCACGTGCGGCGAGTACCAACGACTTTACCATCAGTTCATTTGACATCGCTATGACGCTTGGGCGAGATAGCGATAACCGTTCGACACTGAGCGTTAGGGAGACGATAACAGCGGAGTTCCCGAACTATGACCAAAATCACGGACTGGAGCGAGCGTTTGTCAAAGAATACAACGGACACAGCATATCCTTTAGTCTTACGAATGTTACCGATGTAAATGGAACAACACTTCCATACCACTGGACTGACAATAACCTCCGTATCGGCGATGCCGATGTCTATGTGCACGGCACGCAGACCTATGTTATAGCCTATACACTGCGCGACGTAACGAGGTACTACAGCGACACCGGGCGTGATGAGTTTTACTGGGACGCTCTCGGAACAGAGTGGCCGGTGCCCATAGCTCAAACAACGCTCAACCTAACTATCGACCCGTCGCTGCAAACTGCGCTAACGGGCGATACCGCCTGCTACAGTGGCCGCGAGGGGTCGACCTCGCGCTGTCAGCTGGAAACAACTGACGATGGTTTTACTGCGCAAGCTGAAAATCTCGCACCTTTCGAAGGAGTGACGGTGGCTATCGGGTTTCAACCGGAGACATTCGCCGGTTACCAGCAGTCGCTCATGGAAAAGTTGTTCGTCCTATGGCTGATCGTGCAGTTTATCGTCGGACCACTCGCGGTAGGGGCGATAATCTGGTTTATAGTGAGTTGGTTCAGGCGGACAGACCGCACGAAAGAGCTCGGAACCATCGTACCCGAGTACATACCACCAAAAGAGGCAAGCGTCACCACGTCGGCACGCGTCGGCGGCTACAGTGTATCGGTCATGACTGCCCAGCTGCTTGATCTTGCGGTGCGGCATTATGTGAAGATTTACGAAGTAAAAAAAGCCAAATGGTTTTCGTCAGCCGAGTATGAACTCGTTATCGAACGAGATGTGAGCGGTCTCCGCGAGGAAGAGCAGGAGCTTTTGAAAGATACGTTTGCATTTTTGCCGGCAGTCGGGGATCGCCTAAATCTCAAAGAGCTGCAAAACAACACGAGCTACTTCAAGCGCACCCTCAACAATGACGCCGACCTCGACAAACTGATTCGCGGTACCTATGGTCTACGTGAGTTTGATGATACGACAAAAGCCTGGGCGCGCCGCATGGCGCTTATAGCTCTCATAGTCGGACTCGTGACACTGTCATTTCTCTGGTGTATCGCCGCCGCGGTTATGTTCGGTATGTCGGTGATTGCGTGGCGTTTGACCGACAAAGGCCTCGCGCTTCGACGATATCTCAAAGGGCTTGAGATGTATATCGGTGTCGCCGAAACCGAACGTATACGCTTGCTGCAGAGTCCGGAAACAGCTGAAAAAATACCGGAAATAGCCGACGGCGACCCGAACGATCCAAAACTCCTCATAAAACTATACGAAAAAGTCTTGCCCTATGCGGTACTCTTTGGTCAGGAAAAGAAATGGAATACCGAGCTCGGCAAATACTACGAAACTGTCGGTAGCGCACCGGACTGGTACAGCGGACAAACCGCTTTCAACGCGGTGGTATTTTCAAGTGCCATGAGTAGCTTTACACAGGCAAGCAGCTCGGCGTCGTCGAGTAGTTCCAGTAGCGGCGGTTCGAGCGGAGGCGGTTTCTCGGGCGGTGGTGGCGGCGGGGGAGGTGGCGGCGGCTGGTAGGTAGCCGCTGCTACGCGCCTTTCACGGCAGGACTCGAGATAAACAGCTGAGTTCCTTCGTTTTCGGTTGACTCTGCGCCGATATCGCCACCCGTGTAATCCATGATAATCTTGTCGAGAAAGAGACTAAACCCAAGTCCTTCGTAGTTGAACTCGACCGCTGAAGTGGTTCTCGAAAACGGCTTGAAAAGCTGGCTTAGTTTCTCACTGCTTATGCCGATACCATTGTCGGTAATTTTTATCAGCAACATTTTACTGTCCGGCTCTATACTGATCTCTATAGTGCCGCCTTCTTGGTTGAATTTTATCGCATTGTCGATAAGCGAACTGAGGACAAAGTTGAACAACAGCCGGTTTTGTTTGATGAAGGTAGGTGATGTCGCGTTTGTGACGGTGAGACGTTTTTCGGAGATGGGGCCAGCATAGGTCACGATGAGATTGTCGATGGCTTCGTGAACATCTATAGCTTCTAAGTCGCGGTCGGCGCCAGCTTGTACCTGGCTAAGCAACAGGAATTTCTGGAGGATAGATTCGATACGCGCATACCCTTCGTCGAAAAAGTGTGCCGACGATGCTTCTTGGAGGATGGTGCGCTGGCCGTTGATCCGTTCGAGGGGCTCTTCGAGCGCAACAGTGGTTTCTGAGATAAACTTGTTTCGGGCCTCGTCGATGGTTTTCTCGTGCTCGACAAGCAGTTGGTTTTCAGCGCGCAGGCGGCTTTTGAGGTGCGCATTGCGAACACCGAGGTAGAGGACGAGGAAGGCGACAGCGGCGACGACGAAGTGAAAGAACGTATGGGTCACACCGATCTCTTTGTTGCCGACGACGACGAGCAGGAAATGAGCAACGAGCGTCAGTATAACGGAGCCGACGATCGGTCCCCAGAACCAACCCGAACGCCAGACTGACTTTTTCGCTGGCCCTTCTGGCGGGGCGCTGATGCCCTGGAGCGCTGCATTTGAATCAACGTCTTGAAGGATCGAACCGACTCTTTCACTAAGCGCCATGAGCTCTAGCTTGAGCGGATTGACCTGTTCGGCAGTGAGTTCATTTGATGCGACGACGGTATCAAGCCCGCCGCTCATCAGTGTGATCGGTGTTCTGAGGTAGTGCGAAGCGAGTGTTACGAAGTTATCTTTCTGTTCCGCCAGACTGCGTTCGCGTTGTAGCAGAAGGCCGATCTGACGAGCATACAGCGCTTCGCGAACTGCTTGGAGGATAGGGATGAGTGCGAGGACAACAACGATCAGAAAGACGTAGTACGGAACGACTTCGGCGGTGTTCGCAGGAAGTTCACGGAGCCATTCCTTTGCACTTTCTGGTATGGCGGTGATGACCGACTCCGCGAGTGGTTGCAGAAAACCTGGTACTTTCTGGAGTGATGCCGACTTACTGTTCTCGTTTTTGCTCGTGGTTGAGTTCGAGTCTGGATCGTTCTCTGTCGTGCTGAGCTCTGGCGTGTAACACATGCCGTCCTGCAGCGTCATGCCGCCGGGAATTGTTGCCTGCGGACCGGGGATGTTCGGACATTCATCGAGCGGTTCGAGTAGCTGGACGCAGTTGTTTGACTCGTCAAGATAGTAGCCGTCCGGGACTGCGAGCTGGACTTCTTCGAGGTTCGAGCAAACGTCAACAGGTTCAGCGGGCGCTAGGGGTTGCGGGTAGCAATTGCCGCTGCTTTTGTAGTAGCCGCTCGGCAGACTTGTTTGTATTCCCGGGAGGTTGTTACAGAGGTCTGTGACGATCGGCGTTACCGGGGGAATGGACGGCGTATAACAGTTGCCGCTTTCATCAAGCTGCATGCCAGAGGGCAGGGAGGTCTGAATGCCAGGGATGTTTGGGCAAACATCTGTCGGGGAGCTCGGACCGGAGATTTGCTGCTCCAGGATATACTCCATGGCAGATGCGCCGCGGGAGAGTAGCAGGGCACAAGAAGCTACTGTAAGAACAGCGGTCGCGACAAGGATTTTTCTATTTATTTTTATATGTAGCATGATAACTCTACGTTACAGTGACTATTGTACGATAAAATCGGTTATGTTTCAAGAACTTCAATCCATACGAATTACTTGACATTGCCAAATACCTTGTATAACATAGTACTATGAAATACATAATAACTAACTTGAAAGGAGCGGCCATGGATGACAATGACATGGACGGTTTTGTCGATGGACTTGACGGCAACGCTGAAGCGTATGCGGCGCATAAAGCAGCGAACTATGCCGAGCAGCTGGCGACACAACTAAGAAAGGGTTTTTTAGCATACTGTGTGCTCAAAGTCTGCTCGCCCGAGCCGAAATACACGAGCGATATCATCGCCAGGCTGCGTGATGCAGAGCTGGTGGTAGTGGAGGGAACTATCTACCCTCTGCTGAGTCGGCTACAAAAAGACGGTCTGCTACGGCATGAATGGCAGGAAAGCGAACAAGGACCGCCGCGAAAATACTATCGAACCACCGAATATGGCGACGAGGTAGTTGCACATACTGCCCAGAAGATCACTGAACTCAACGCTACGTTAAAGAAGTTATAAGAAAGGAAGAATATGAAAGAAATTACTCGAATACATCTCGCCAAAATCGCTTACGATATCGAGCTGGATGCTAAAAAAGAAATACAAAAGTACATCGCCGCACTGGAGCGGTATGCTGATGACTCGGAGTTGCTCGGCGATATCGAGATTCGCATCACGGAACTGCTCGCGGAACGAGGCGTGGCGGCCGGTGGCGTGATCGCCGCTGATGATGTTGCTGCCGTTCGAGCTCAACTGGGTGAACCGAGCGATTTTGCACCGGAAGGTATCGGCGATATTGCTGTTGGGAGTGAACCGGATGGCCCGGAAAAGCGAGTTTATCGCGACGTTGACGGGGCGGTGCTTGGCGGCGTTCTCTCTGGTATCGCAAAATACATCGGTATCGACCCGCTCTGGGCGCGACTGATTTTTCTAGTCGTACTTATAGCGTCATTTGGAACGGCGCTGATCGTGTACCTTATCTTATGGCTCGTCATCCCGCCGGCGCGGACAGCCGCTGAAAGGTTGCGCATGAGTGGTCAGCCGGTGACGCTGGCGTCGCTCAAACAACTCGGTGAACAAGCGGGACCGGCGGTGAGTGAGTCGGCGCGGGTACTAAAAACAGTCCTAGCCGTTGGAACCGGGATCGTTCTCGTCCTTGTAGCGATCGGTGTACTGATAGCGATACCGTTTGGGGTATTTGGCTTGACGTTATATAACGACAGCGGCTTGATATCGTCGTGGTCATGGCAACTCAGTGCTTGGTGGGTCAAGGCGGTTGTCGGACTGTTTGCGCTGAGCGGCGTGCTGTTTGCGGCGCTATGTATCCTGCTTGCGACAGCGCTCTTTCGTCGCAAGTGGACGAAAAAAACAGGCGTGGCGGTAGCGGTGATTATCGCAACTGGCCTAGCGGTATTTGCTGGCGGGCTCGGTGTTGGGATGTATGGACGTTTCAGTGAGCAGACCACCATCTACAACTCTCAGGTCACGACCAGCGTCAATCTGCCGGCTGCCTTTAACGATATGAAGACGTTAACGGTTGAAGCCGATGCGGGCACTTCGGTCGCAGTTCGGATAGACTATATCGTTGCGGATAAAGCAAGATGGGAGCTGGACGCGCTACCGGGGGTAAAGCCGCAGTTTGACATAGCCGAGGATGGCCAGTCGGCCCACGTGAAGTTGGTACGGTCGGACGGTAAGCGGGCGTGGGATGGTCGCGACTACCTAGTGCTGCCGGTGCTGCGAATTTATGGCCCGGCTCTCGAACATCTGGAGACAGAAGGGGTCGCAAATGTTTCGTACTACAGTGAAAAGCAGCAGGATACACTCGCCGTGTCTCAAAAATCAGCTGGCTTTGAGCTGCTGGGGGTGTATGGCACTGTGATGCTCACGAACGAAAATAGCGGTGCGGCTAACCTCGCGCAGGCAACCATCAGTGATCTGACGGTACGCAACAAAGGCGGGCTCGTCGAGGCTGGCGTCGTGAGAACTCTCGCAGTAGAGCAGCCCGATGTTTGCCCAGGAAATTCAACCCCCAGTGAGCCACATTCAGTGGTGCGGGTACAGGCGGTGTCCGGAGGGAAGCTGGTATTTAACAACAGTGAACGCTCAGCGCAAACAGTGTCAAATGATTGCGGCCGGGTGATTGTCGGTGCAGATGAAGAAACCGACTGATCTGTAGTACAATAAGTATCATGATTGAGGTTAAAAATGTTACAAAAGTATACGGCAAGAAGGCACAGGCTTTCACTGCCCTAGGAGGCGTTAGCTTCACGATCCCTGATGGTGCGAGCGTGGCTATCGTCGGCAAAAGCGGTAGCGGCAAAAGTACGCTCATGCACGTTATGAGCGGGCTCGACAGGGCGACTTCCGGAGAGATACGTATCGGCGGTGAAAATATTTTGACGCTGAAGCAGAAGAAAGTCGATGCTTTCCGCTCTGAGCAAATGAGCTTTATTTTCCAAAGCTTTTTCGTACAGGGTAACGAGTCATGTTACAACAATGTCGCGTTACCGCTCGAGATCGCTCAGGTGCCGCGCCGAGCACGCCGTGAAAAGATAGAGAGTGCGCTCGCTGCTGTACAGTTACTCGACAAAAAACGGGCCAAGGCAAAAGATTTGTCGGGCGGGCAGCGGCAACGGCTTGCTATAGCTCGGGCTATCGTGAACGATCCGAAGATACTTTTTGCTGACGAACCGACAGGCAACCTTGACAGTACGACTGGTGAGGTTATCGAACAACTTTTGTTTTCATACAATAAACGGCGAAAAGCGACACTTATCGTTGTGACGCATGACCATGATCTCGCACAAAAATGCGATATACAGATCTACATAAAAGATGGTCATATAGATACGATAGAACGACATAAAGAGAAAGCGACGACGGCGGATAAACGACCGCTGTCGGCTCGGAGGATTATGCTATGAAACGTGTCGATATCATGCGCCGCGCCGCAAGAAATCTTCGGCAGGCCAAAGGGAGAACGCTACTCACTAGCCTCGCGATAGCGGTTGGTGCTTTTACTATCGCTGTTAGTCTGGCGGCAGGCGAGGGCGCGCGGCAGTACGCCGATAAGCTTATCAAAAGCAACGTTGATCCGCAGTCGGTGTTTGTGACTCGGGAGCCGATGAATGATGCGGCCGCTATGACTGGCGGGCTGCGCAAATACAGCGAAAACTCTGGCGACTACGGCGGTGTTTCTATGGAAATGCTTACCGCCGACGATGTAGCGACGCTCAAAACTATCCCCGGGGTTGACCAGGTACGCCCGACATATCTGATCTCGACGCAGTTTGTGACGTTTGAAGGGATCGAGCAACGCTACACTAGTGATGTGACGGTATATGATCCGACCGTGCTTGCGACTGTTGCGGCCGGAACGCTGCCGGCGCTTGGCGAGCAGATCGGTGCCGATGAGGCAGTGATACCCGAGTCATATGCAAACACGCTCGGCAAAAAACCGTCCGAACTCGTCGGAACGACCATAACACTCACTCTCGTCAAAGCCGGCAAAGTGCCGACCGAAGCTGAAACACAGGAAGCGATGCTCAGGGGTGGTGTCGAGGCGGTGAAGGCGCTCTATGCTCAGGAAACAAGAGAAGTGCCGCTGACTATCCGTGCGGTGAGCGCTCAGTCGAGTACGTCATTTTCGGCGAGTACAGCAGTGTTTATCTCTGATGTCAAAGCTGAAGATCTGTCAAACTGGTTGACTGAAGGTACGGACCAGTATCAGCGATACATCAGTGCCACTGTTATCGTCGCCAAAAGTGCTGATGTGACAGAGGTTAAAGATAGCATCAAAGACAAAGGTTTTTCGGCCATGACGGCTCAGGATATCTCAGGGATGATTTTCACGATGGTTAACGTGCTTCAAGGTATCGTTACCGGATTTGGGGTGCTGGCGCTTATCGCTAGTGTGTTCGGTATCATCAACACGCAGTACATCTCGGTGCTCGAACGAACGAGCCAGATCGGTCTCATGAAGGCGCTCGGTATGCCGGGTAAAGGAGTCGGAAAACTGTTCCGGTATGAGGCGGCGTGGATCGGCTGTATCGGCGGCGTGATCGGTGTGCTGCTCGCTTTCGGTATCGGGACGGCGATGAACCCGTGGATTACCGAAGTGTTGACGCTGGGCGAAGGAAACTCGCTGCTGATATTTGTCTGGTGGCAAAATATCGCTCTGGTGATCGGCCTCATGCTCGTTGCGATCGTTGCTGGTTGGTTCCCGTCACGCAAAGCCGCCAAACTTGACCCGATAGAAGCGCTCAGAACAGAATAAGTTAACGTACCCCTGAATCCCGAAAACCTCCCCCGACTCCGCATTTTTTGCACCTGCGAAAAGCCAAATCAAGACAGGAAATTACAGTTAGCGATTTGGCGAATGCGGGGAGTGGGGAGTGTTTCGAGGGTTCAGGTCAAGTAAGTTGACATATTTATAAAATGTGCTATAATGTAACACTAAGCTCGTAGCACGAGCCTTGCTCGTCGTGCTACAATTGAAAGAGTATGTTAGATATTCGTTTTATTCGGGAGAATGCAGAGTACGTCCAGAAGTCTGCCCACGCAAAAGGGTACAAAGACGTCGATATCGTAACGTTGCTTGAGTGTGACGACAATCGCCGTGAGTTGCAGCGTCAGGTTGATGAGCTGCGGACCAGGCGCAATGAGATTGCTACAAAAATGAAAGGCGGTCGGCCGGAACAGGCGCTGATAGACGAAGGAAAACAGATCAAGATTGCGCTTGCTGAGCGTGAAGAGTATCTGACGAATGCCGAGGCGGAGTGCCGCGAGTTACTAAGGAAAGTTCCAAATGTTATTTTTGATGACGTGCCGCTCGGCGGTGAAGAAGATAGTGTTGAGGTAAAGCGATGGGGCGAGCAAAAAACCGGTGCAAAAGACCATCTCGACTTTGCCATGTCGCGCGGCTGGGTGGATTTTGAACGTGGTGCGAAAGTGGCTGGTGCGAAATTTTACTACGTAAAAGGAGATCTCGCGCTACTCGAAAATGCCCTGCTACAGTTTGCACTTGGGGTTGTGCGAAAGCACGGGTTTGAGTATATGCTGGTACCCCATATGGTAAACAGCCGAGTGGCGGAGGGTTCTGGGTTTGCGCCGAAAGGTGATGCAAGCGGCAACGAGTATTTTATCGAGGGCGAAGACTTGACGATGATCGGTACCGCAGAAGCACCGCTCACTGGCTATCATGCCGATGAAATTTTGAACGAAAAAGATTTGCCGCTACTGTATGCCGGATACAGTCCATGCTACCGTAAGGAGGCGGGGACGTACGGCAAGCATACACGAGGGCTTTTCCGGGTGCATCAGTTTAATAAGCTCGAGATGTATAGTTTTTGCTTGCCAGAAGAATCGCCAGCGATGCATGAGAAGATTTTGAGTATCGAAGAAGAGATTTGGCAGGCGCTTGGTGTGCCGTATCATGTCATCGATATTGCTGCGGGCGATCTCGGAGCGCCGGCTGCAAAGAAATACGACATAGAGTACTGGTCGCCGGTCGACGAGAAATATCGTGAGCTAACGAGTTGTAGTAACTGCACGGATTTTCAGGCGCGCGGCCTCAATATTCGTGTGCGACGGTCGGACGGAACTATAGAGGCGGTCCATACGCTAAATGGCACAGCCATCAGCTTTGCGCGCGGGCTTATCGCCATCATCGAAAATTATCAGAACGAAGACGGTACTCTGACAGTACCGGAAGTGCTGCGGCCATATCTTGAAAATCGAGAGAAGTTATAGATGGTTAAACGGTTTGTTCGAACGGTTTCACGACTCGGGTATCAAAAGGTCGCAAAGCCGCTCATGTTTCGGCACGAACCCGACGCGGTACATAAAGGGCTGGTTCGGACATCGAAAAAAGTGCAGAAAGTGCCGGGCGTACGAAGTTTGCCGAAGTTATGGGCTCATCGTGATGCCATGCTCGAGACGAAGGTATTTGGCGTAGGATTTCGAAATCCAGTCGGTTTAAGTGCTGGTTTTGATAAAAAGATAGAGCTGCCGGGGATTATGCGAAACGTTGGTTTCGGTTGGATGACGGGTGGATCTGTGACCTGGGGTGAGTACGAAGGTAACGAAGGGGCGTGGTTTCATCGACTGCCAAAAAGCAAGTCGCTTGTCGTCAATGCCGGACTGCCGAGCGAAGGAACATCGGTGGTGAGTGAGCGCGTCGGGGCGTATAGTGCAAAACTCTTTGATAATTTTCCGCTGACTGTTTCGGTTGCAAAAACAAACTCAAAAACGTCAGTCGGAGACGCGGCTGGTGTTCGGGATTATTGCAAGAGTTTGGCGGTATTTGACGCACTGGAGCAGGTGGGTGTGCTCGAGATCAACATTTCATGTCCAAATACGTTTGGTGGCGAGCCATTTACAACCGCAGGGCGGCTTGAAAAACTACTAGCGGCGGTGGATAAACTGCACCTTACGAAGCCGGTTGTTATAAAAATGCCCATCAACCTACCGGCGGACGAATTCGATAGGTTACTTGATGTTATCATCCGGTACAAAGTGGCTGGGGTTGCGATAGGAAATCTACTCAAAGACAGGAGTCTTGCGAAGCTTGATGATGAACTTCCTGGCAGCGTCAAAGGGAATTTGAGCGGTAAACCAACCAAAGACATAACGACGGAACTTGTTCGCCGGACGTATAAAAAGTGCGGAACGAAACTGACTATCATCGGTATTGGCGGCATAATGAGCGCCGAGGACGCATATGAGAAAATAAAAGCCGGTGCGAGCCTGGTGGGGCTGATAACCGGACTGATTTATGAAGGACCGCAACTGGTCGGCGAGATCAACCGCGGGCTTGTTCGGCTGTTGAAGGCAGACGGGTACGCGCATATTTCCGAAGCGGTCGGCCAGGCATCCCGCGGCAAAAAGTGATACACTAGTAGGTACAAGCTTCTTTAGTAATAAGAGGAGGTTCTATGGAAAGAATTGAAATTACCGGCGTACGTTACACACCGGATGAGTCAACCAAGAAATACGTCGTAAAAAAGATCGGGGCACTCAGTCGTTTTTTGCCGCGCCATGCCAGAAAGACATTTAGCGCCGAGGTTGTACTACGGGAAGTAAATCGTGCAAATGGCAACAAATACGAGTGCGACGCCAAAGTGATCGTACCTGGCAAGGTGCTGACGGCTAAGGATTCAACCATGAATATGCTTGCAGCCATCGATATCGTCGAGGCAAAACTCGCCGATCAACTACGCAAGTACAAAGAGACGAACAAACCAGCCAAAGGTTGGCGGGCGCGTGTTGCGCGCTTTAAGCAGCATATCGGGTAAAATTTCTTCTATTTTTCTCTGTGAAGAGGCTACCATAAGCCGCCTGTTCGCTGTATACTATAGTAACGAAGAACGACTGTTTAATGCGAGAGGGTGACAATAATTGATATGGTAAGTAAACAAACTGCGCTAACAAAAGTTTTCGGTGATCCGCAAAAACGGACGCTCAAACGGCTCCAAAAGCGAGTCGCTGAGGTAAATGCACTTGCCGAGAAGTATCACGCGATGAAAGTACCTGAGCTAAAGCGGCAAACTGAGGTACTAAAAAAACGCCTCGAGAAAAAAGGAACAACACTCGATACTATCTTGCCGGATGCATTTGCGCTTATGCGTGAGGTGTCCGACCGAGTGCTTGGACAGCGCCATTATGACGTGCAGCTTATGGGCGGTATAGTGCTGCATGAGGGCAATGTTGCCGAACTGCGGACCGGTGAAGGTAAAACACTCATGGCAACGCTGCCGAGTTATCTGAATGCGCTGTCGGGTAAGGGTGTTCATATCGTGACAGTCAATGATTATCTAGCACAGCGCGACGCCGGTTGGATGGGTGAAGTGCATCACTATCTGGGTCTCAGCGTTGGTTGTATCATCAACGACCAGTCATTTGTGTTTGACCCGAAGTACGATAACCCTGACCATGACGACCCGCGTGTAAAGAAACTTCGTCCTTGTACTCGCAAAGAAGCGTACGCCGCCGATATTACCTACGGCACCAACAATGAATTTGGGTTCGACTACCTCCGTGATAACATGGTGAATGAAGTTGACTTGCTCCGCCAGCGTGAGCTAAATTTCGCGATCGTTGACGAGGTTGACTCTATCCTTATCGACGAAGCTAGAACACCACTTATCATCAGTGCTCCCGCGGCTGAAAACCCGGAAAATTACGTCAAATTTGCAAAACTGGCGCGGACTTTGAAGCCAGAACACTATATCCTCGATGAAAAACGGCGCAGCGTGGCGCTGACTGACGAAGGTGTTGATAAAGTGGAAAAGATGCTTGGCATCAAGAATTTGTATAGTCCGGAGCATGTACGTAGTGTTTATCATATGGATCAGGCGCTGCGTGCCGAGACGCTGTTCAAGCGCGACAAAGACTATGTTGTGAACACGAGCAACGAAGTGATTATCGTCGATGAATTTACCGGACGCCTCATGCACGGACGCCGTTACAACGAAGGCTTACACCAGGCTATCGAAGCAAAAGAAGCAGTGTCGGTGCTGCAAGAAAGCATGACGCTTGCGACTATTTCGTTCCAGAACTATTTCCGTTTGTATGCGAAGTTATCTGGTATGACCGGGACGGCCTTTACCGAAGCGGAGGAGTTCCAGCAGATTTACGGACTCGATGTTGTTCAGGTTCCACCGAACAGGCCGATGATCCGCGAGGACAAAACCGACAAGATCTTTAAAACCGAAAAGGGTAAGATCAAAGCGCTGGTCGAGGATGTTAAACAGTTTCACAAAGAAGGTCGTCCGGTGCTGATCGGCTCGGCCTCTATCACGAAAAACGAACTTATTTCCGTTGCACTGAAGAAGGCAGGTGTTCCGCATGAACTACTCAATGCGAAAAATAACGAGCGCGAGGCGGCAATTGTTGCAAAAGCCGGTGAAAAAGGCGCGGTGACGCTTGCGACAAACATTGCTGGTCGTGGTACCGATATCGTTCTGACCGATGAAACAAGAAAGCTGGGCGGTCTTGCGGTTATCGGCAGTGAGCGGCATGAAGCTCGGCGTATAGACAACCAGCTGCGTGGCCGCGGCGGTCGTCAGGGCGATCCGGGCACGAGCCAGTTCTACGTCTCGACCGAAGATGACCTGATGCGTATCTTCCAGGGAGAACGAATAGCGCTGCTCATGGAACGACTTGGGGTTGAGGAAGATCAACCTATCGAAAACAAGGCGGTGTCTAAAACACTCGAAGCGGCACAAAAACGCGTCGAAGGCTATAGCTACGATACGCGCAAAAACGTTGTTCAGTACGACAATGTTATCAACCGTCATCGCAAAGTTGTGTACAAAATTCGCCGCGAGATTTTGGAAGGTGAAAATATTAAACCCGAGATCGAACGTTTGCTGACCGAACGGGTGAAAGAACTAACGTTGTTGCCGGCCAAAAACAACCCGAAGTTTGTCGACGAGTTTGAGATCTCCATTCCTTTGAAAGCAAAAGATCTCGAGAAAATTGGCCAGGAGAAAAAAGATAGCGCTCGGACAGCACTTGCGCTAAAGGCTGCCAAAAAACTTTACGAAACAAAGGAAAAAGAGATTGGCGACGAGTTACTCCGTGGTGTTGAGCGCGAAGTATACCTTCAAGTGCTCGATGTTCTCTGGATGAATCACCTCGAAAATATGCAACATTTGCGTGATGGGATTCATTGGCGTAGCGTTGGCCAGCGCGACCCGCTTGTTGAGTACAGGAGCGAATCCCAAAAGCTGTTTGAAGGCTTGCAGGGTATGCTCCGACAAGAGGTCTTGCGAACTATCTTTACCGTGCGGCGCCAGGATATCAGGCCGGCTCAGGTGACGGACGAGACCTATGAATCAGAACTAACACAAGCTGCAAAAGGAGCCGTCGAAACCGGTGTCAATGAGATAGGTATGCCGGAAAAGCATGGTGACGACGAGTTTAAAGTCAAGAAGGCGAAAACCGAAGCGCGCGGTAAGAAAAAAGCGGTCAAGAAGAAGCGAAAAGCGGCACGGGCGGCCCGGAAACGGAAGTAGCGATGAAGCATACTGTCAGTGAGCTCATCCTGAAAAATGGAGCACGTGGGCTGGTTATTGACGTACCCGGTGCTCAAGTTATGAGTACACAGTTTCATTTTCGCGCCGGTAACCGGTTTGTGCGTGACAAAGGTATTTGTGAGACAGCACACATCATGGAACATATGGCGTTCGGGGCAAATCGTCTCTGTAAAGACGCGCATGAGTACGAAGCCGAATTTACAAAAAACGGTGCATACCATAACGCGTTTACCTCTGATACATCCATGGTCTACGAAGCGGAGTGCGCTCAGTTTGAGTGGGATCGGATACTTGATCTGCAACGAACGGCGATTACCCAGTCGCTGTTTCTTGAAGACGAGTTTATCAGTGAACGAGGGAACGTAAAGAGCGAACTAACAGGGTATCTGAATGTGCCGGACCGGCTGCTCTGGCCGAAACTAGCACAGGAGCTGGGCGAAGACACGCTGACGTTTCCCGAGCGTCTCGCAGTTCTCGGCGATATAAGACTAAGTGACATCAAAGAACACTATAAGCGAACACATACGGCCGGGAATATGCGGTTTGTGGTGGCGGGAGATTTTGCTCGTCAACAGGGGAAACTTGAAGATTTATTGAATGCTTGGGAGCTGCCTGAGGGCGAACGACTCCCCATACCGGTTGATGAGCTGCATAGCGCCGGGTCGTTCCTGATCCGCCGCAAAGATGCACCAAATCTGACATTTGGACTATCGCTCAATGTTTCGCGGCGGCTCAGCGATGAAGAAGATAACGCGATGGATTTCTTGAACCATATCCTCACCGGCACACTTCGTTCTCGTATACTTGGACGTGCTCGTAAAAAAGGCGTAGTGTACAGTATGTTTTCTGACACGTCGACCTATGAACACAACAGTTCTTGGGATTTTGGGGCGCAGGCAAACATCGACACGGTCAACCAACTCATAGACATCATGGTTGAAGAAGTAGCTGCCGTAACCGCAGGCGATGTTGACGAGAAAGAAGTCGAAGCATCGCGGAGTTATGCGCTCGGACGACACCAAATGGGAGCACAGACGGTGGGGCGTATCAACAACTGGTATGCGAGCCGGTACTTCTTTGATGGTAAGGTTGAGGACTTTATGAAGCAGCCGGAAGCGATCACGGCAGTTACGAAGGAACAAATTGTTGAAACGGCACGTCAGTTTCTTGCTGCAAACTGCTGGGCGTTCGGCGCCTACGGTAACAGCGATATAGCATTTATTAGGGAACTATCAGCAAAACTGGAACCATTATTTGAAGGGTAGGCGAGATATGAATGTTGCGGTTGCGGGGTACGGTATGGAGGGGAAAACGAGCCTGCTGTACTGGCAGCAAAAAGGGACCAGTGTCACTATACTTGACGAAAAGGATGTGACCGATATTCCGGCTGGGGTGAATACCGTGATGGGCGAGGGCGCTTTCGAAGATCTTGACCGTTACGACATGGTGATACGCACCGCTTCGCTTCGACCAGATAAATTGTCGTCTGCTCGCAAGATATGGTCGGCGACCAATGAATTTTTCGTGCAGTGCCCAGCACCTATCATCGGTGTGACGGGTACAAAAGGCAAAGGGACAACGTCAAGTCTCATAACGTCTATACTGCGTGCCGCCGGAAAAACAGTTCATCTCGTTGGCAATATCGGGGTCTCTGCGCTCGAAGTATTGCCGACCATCCAGTCTACCGATGTTGTTGTGTTCGAGATGAGTAGTTTTCAGCTTTGGGATCTTGAAAAAAGCCCGCATATAGCGGTTGTTCTCATGATCGAACCTGACCATCTGGATATCCACGCGTCCATGGACGAATACGTCGGCGCGAAGGCAAATGTAACCGCCTTTCAAACGAGCGGTGACACGGTCGTATATCATCCATCGAACGAGTTATCGCGGCGTATTGCCATGGGTGGGGAAGGGCGAAAAATTCGCTATAACGTGCCAGAAGATGGTGGTGTCTATGTTGATTCGAATACATTTTTTGTTCATGGAGAACAGATATGCGGAACTGATATTTTGCAAATTCCGGGTACACACAACGTTGAAAATGCCTGCGCTGCCATGAGTGCCGTGCTTGCGTATGACAACATGTTTCCACTCGATGCGATGCGAGCTGGTCTTGCGAGTTTCTCGGGGTTGCCACACCGACTGAAACTGATTCGCGAACTGAACGATGTGCGGTACTACGATGATAACTATTCGTCTGCCCCTGGTGCGGCTATTGCTGCCGTACGCTCATTTCGAGAACCGGAAGTACTGATACTTGGCGGCTATGATAAGGGCGTGGAGTTTACTGAACTGGCAGCAGCCATACAGGCGCAATCGAATATCAAACAAATACACCTTATAGGGCAGACGCGAACCAAACTGGCAGCGGCTCTCGACTCGGTTGGTTGTACAGAGCTATATGAACTGCATAGTGAAACAACGCTTGAGCCGATCGTGCGGCGAGCGCATGCACTAGCCGAACCCGGAGATGTAGTTATCATGAGCCCGGCGTGTGCGAGTTTCGATATGTTCAAAAACTTTTCGGACAGAGGGGATCAATTTATTCAGCTCGTGGAGGGGCTATAAAACAGTGGGCGCAAACCGATATTCAACATTTTTCTTCGAAGGCTATGGATTTGATGAAAAGACGATGACAGCGACATTCTCATATAGTTTTGATGGCAAGCGGCGCTTTATGGAAACTGTCAGGTTTGAACCTTCGACAGTTGCCATACAAAAGGATGTGTTGGAGCGATGTCTGGAACTTGCGTTGTTTGTTGCGGGGACGTCATACTACAAATGCTTTCCTGTGGAGCAGATAAAGTACCGCGGCAAAAAGTTCTCCCCGAAACAGGCGGAACTGATCAACCGGGTGTATACAGAAGGGTTGAGTCAATTTATCTTTGAAAATCATCTCGATCCGGAAACTATGGCGCGGGTAGAAGGGCACGGCAAAGATCCGGGGTCGCACCCATATACGGGCGAAGGGCTTTTGTCGCTTCAGAGTGGCGGCAAAGACTCTCTGCTACTCGGGCAACTGCTCAACGAGCAAGGTATGAACTACACCACGTGGTATATGACGTCGACAAAAATTTGTCCAAAGATTATTTCTCGCCTCAACAGCAAGGAACCTTGTCTTGCGCATCGTTCTCTCGATAGTATCGCTCTCGGCGAGGCCGCTCGGGATGGCGCGCTAAATGGCCACGTACCGGTGACGTTCATAGTACTTGCCTATGCGCTCATCGACGCCGTATTGCATGGTAAAAATACCGTACTTGCCGCTGTTGGCGCCGAAGGAAATGAGTCGCATGCCATGGTCGGCACGTTGCCGGTAAATCATCAGTGGTCTAAAACTTGGTCAGCAGAACAGTTGTTTGCGGACTACGTTACGCAGCTTATTTCTCCCGGATTGTATGTCGGCTCGCCACTACGGCCGTTTTCAGAACTTCGTATCGCGGAACTTTTTGAAGAGGTTTGCTGGGCGCCGTATTCGTATGGGTTTTCATCTTGTAACCGAGTAAACTATGAACAAGGGAAGTTGAACACTGAGCTGCATTGGTGCGGTGTGTGTCCAAAATGCGCAAACGCGTTCCTGCTTTTCTCACCGTTTGTTATACCGTATGAACTGCGCAGAATATTTGACGGTGTTAATTTGTTTGTGTCACAAAATCTGAAAGTACAAGCAGCGTTCAAAGGGCTGCTTGGTGTTGGCGGCGTCATGAAACCGCTTGAATGCGTTAGTGAAGTTGAAGAACTTCGTACGGCGTATACTATGGCCCGCGCCCGGTATGGTACAGTTGCCTGTCAGTTGCCGTTTGATGTGCCGGAAGGGCATTTTGACTACCGTGCTATGGGTCCAGCGCAGGAGTGGACGGCTCACTATCTGCCGAAACGGCTTCGAGAGGTACAATAAAGATGCAACCACTACTCGAGAGACTAACTAACCTACAAACGAAGCTCAGCGCTGCGTATGAGCAGCTTGATGTCGACGCAAAAGCAGGAGAACTGGCTGGTATCGACGAACAGCTCGCAACAAGCGAGGTGTGGAATAATGTCGAACGGGCGCAGAATCTCAGTAAGCAGTCGGCAAGCCTTCGATCTCAGGTAGAACCGTGGCAAACGCTGCGTATTCAGGTGGCTGATATGGCTGAGCTCATGGCGATCGGTGATGACAGTATGCTCGGTGAATTCAACGACCAGGTGGATGCTCTCGAGGCAGAATTTGAACGGCTCAAAAAGGACCTTCTGTTTCGCGGCGAATACGATGACCATGCGGCCATCTTGAAGTTGAGCGCAGGTGCGGGCGGCACTGACGCACAGGACTGGACAGAGATGCTTGAGCGTATGTACCTGCGTTGGGCGGAGAAAAATAGTATGACGACAGAACTTATCGACCGTAGTCCCGGTGAAGAGGCGGGACTAAAAAGCGCGACGTATAGTGTTTCTGGGCCGTACGCCTACGGGAAGCTACAGAGCGAACACGGTGTACACCGGCTAGTTCGACTCAGTCCGTTTAACAGCGATAGTCTGCGCCAGACGAGTTTTGCGCTCGTTGAAATCATGCCGGAGATTGCTGCACCCGACGAAGTACAGATCGATGAAAAAGATCTAAAAATAGATGTTTACCGCGCTGGCGGTCATGGCGGTCAGAGTGTTAACACAACCGACAGTGCCGTTCGTGTGACGCATACTCCTACGGGCACGGTCGTTGCTATCCAAAACGAGCGTTCGCAGTTGCAGAACAAAGAAACTGCGCTGAAGATATTGCGTTCAAAACTGGCGCAGATGCAGACAGAGCAGCACGCCGAAACGCTCGCCGATCTCCGCGCCGGCGAGTCAGCTAGTTGGGGCAACCAAATTCGTAACTATGTTCTGCATCCATACCAGCTCGTCAAAGACACACGGACGAAATACGAAGACAAAGATACTTCAGGCGTACTCGACGGCAAAATCGACGGGTTTATCGACGCGTATCTTGAGTGGCGAAGTATACTATAGAGCCGAATCAGGTTCTATGAACCGGATATGCTAAAATGGTAGTACTATTATGATTTTGCTCGATAGGGTTTCCAAATCGTTTTCAAAAGATGGGTCACCGGCGATTAACCGGGTAAGTCTCCATATAGAGCCGAAGGAATTCGTCATCATCGTCGGGACAAGCGGTGCGGGGAAGTCAACACTTTTGAAGCTTCTGACGCGCGAAGAGAGACAAACAAGCGGCAAGATTGTTGTCGGCGGCATAGACTATGACACGCTACGCAACAAACACATCCCGCTGTTACGCCGCAAGATAGGCGTCGTGTTCCAGGATTTCAAACTGTTGCCGAACAGAACTGTTTTTGAGAACATCGCATTTGCACTTGAGATTGCCGGTATGACGAACCGCGAGATCCGTTCGACTGTTCCGAAAGTCATAGAACTTGTTGGCCTCACGGGCAAGGAGAAGAAATTCCCGCATCAGCTTTCGGGTGGTGAACGCCAGCGTGTTGCTATAGCTCGGGCCGTGGTGCGTCAACCAAAGATTCTTATCGCCGACGAACCGACCGGAAACCTTGACCCGAAACACAGCTGGGATATCGTTCGACTACTCGAGAAAATCAATCGCTACGGCACAACGGTTATTTTAACGACACACAACGCCGAGATCGTGAACAAACTAAAGCGCCGCGTTATCACTATAGAACACGGGCGTATAGCGTCTGACCAGTCGAAGGGGACATACCAGCAATGAGCAAGCACGATATTCACGCTCAACTAGGCGGCAACAAAAAGTTCCGTAGAAAATGGATCACCTGGACACGTATGATGCGCTACGGCGTCAATAATTTTACGCGCAACCTCTGGCTGACGACGGCAGCAACGGCGGTTATGACCATAACGCTCCTGATCATTTTGACGACATTTGTTGCACGAGTGGTGCTCAATGACACAGTCCAGGATATTCGCGCCAAGGTCGATATTCCTATAAATCTCAAGTCGGGCGCCACAGACAAACAGATCGCGCTACTGCGCCAGAAGTTTTCAGAGCAGCCCGATGTTATCGAAGTCAACTACATCAGCAAAGAACAGACCAAACAAAACCTGCTCGACAGCGGAAAGCTGACAGCCGACCAGTTGAAAATTATCGCCGAACTTCCCGAGCAGCCGTACTATCCTATCCTGAAGCTGGTTGTGCGTGATCCCTCAAATACGTCGGCACTTGAGCGGTTTGTCAGAGAAGACGAAGATGTTCAGGCAGCACTGAACACGCAACCAGGCTTACAGCCGACATTTAGCGGCGACCGAGCGAAGTCCATCGCGACTATCAGCAGCTGGGCCAGTACGGCAGAGAAGGGCGGGCTTGTTGCCGGTATCGTCTTTATCGCCATCTCCATGCTCATCATCTTTAACACTATCCGCATGGCGATCTTTAGTCGTAAAGACGAGATAGAAATGATGAAACTCATCGGTGCGGACAAAAACTTTATCCGCGGACCGTTCGTGGTCGAAGCAGTGATGTATGGATTTTTCGCGGCACTTGTCGCAACCGGTATCGGCATCTTCCTGTTTCTTACTGCGGAGCCGAAACTCAGCGCGTACGGAGTTGCAACTGGTGACCTGCATACAAATCTCGTCATGTACAGCCCGGTTGTCGTTGTTATCATGATAGCTATCGGTGCGCTTATCGGTGTTGTCTCGTCGCGACTCGCGGTGCGGCGGTATCT
>JAPUDS010000024.1:6491-9093 GCA_027492975.1 Candidatus Saccharimonadota bacterium | reverse complement strand
CCAGCGCGAGATCTACCCCCGTAGTCTTTGTTGGTTGCGGGGTGTTTAAATGGCTCAGGAAAGCGACTTGACTATCCTCGTAAACATCCTGATCAACTTCGATAAATCCATATCTTCAGCCGCAGCTCTTGAGGCCTCATCATTTTCATTACCAACGGTCGCGCTCCAGTCAATTTCATATCCGGCATCCTTTGAAACACGGCTCCAAAATAACCGCTGCACACGTCCATTTCCCTCTCGAAACGGATGGATGAAATTGAGTTGGTCGTAATAATACGCAAGACGCTCGACAAATGCCCGAACGTCGAGATTCTTCAAATAATTTTCCTTCGCAAGTTCGCCAAATACATACCGCGCTGCATCGTTAATCTTGTTTACGATCAAGAAAAACTCCGCATTGTCCTGACTTTTCTTAATATCAACGGTACGTATCTGGCCTGCCCAATCATAAACGCCCTTAAATAGCTGTTTGTGAAGCAATAATAATTCCTCAAGGTCGTTCGTACGAGGGATAACGAGCGACTCAAGTTCAAGCTCATTTGCAAAAACGACCTGCGGCTCTAACTGTCTAAGCTCCTCTGAAGAAGTTGCTCCTAACGAATTTCGAAGATCGCCGATAACCTCATCGTAATACGGATCAGATATCGCCACCTAGATGGCTCCGTAACGCGCTCGAATCTTCTTTGCGGCTTCGGTGGCCGAAACTTTTCCTACGATATAGTTTTCCGCAATCTTTTGCGTATCACGAGACACTTTAAGACCCTCGAGTCGTTCATTCGCCAAGGCTTGTTTGACGATCTTTTTTCGTTTTTCGACCGTTGTTTTCATATCTTTTATTATACCGAATTTTGAATGTAAATTCTAGTGTTCTTCCCTCTTCTTTCAGGGGTGCTAACCTCGAAACCATGCTACAATATTTGGGTATGAGTTTATCTATAGGTATAGTTGGCCTGCCAAACGTCGGCAAGTCTACCCTTTTTAACGCCCTCACTGATGCGGAGGTGCTAGCCGCGAACTATCCGTTTGCAACCATTGAGCCAAACACTGGTATCGTTCCCGTTCCGGACCCACGGCTTGTGACTTTAAGCAAAATGTACCACGACGCACCCATAAAACCAGCGACTGTGGAATTCGTCGACATTGCCGGACTCGTCGCGGGCGCGAGCAAAGGCGAAGGACTTGGCAATCAGTTTCTCGCGAACATTCGCGAATGCAACGCTATAGTTCATGTTGTCCGGGCGTTTGAAAACAGCGACATAGTCCGCCACGACAACGGCACAGTCAACCCCAAAAAAGACATCGACGTCATAAACACCGAGCTGATACTCGCCGACCTGCAAACACTCGAAAAGCACCTGCCGAAACTTGAAAAAGAGGCGAAAAGCGACCCGCGTCTTCAGCCAAAGCTTGAAGTCTTACGCTCAGTCCGAACAGTACTTGATTCTGGGCAACTCCCTGACCCAGATCTTAGATCTAAGCTCTTAGATCTAAGCTTGCTCAGCATGAAACCAGTTATATACGCTTTCAATATCGACGAAGAAACGTTGAGCAATGAAGCCAAAAAAGCCGAACTGCGCGCACTGGTCGCTCCAGCCGATGCTGTATTTGTCTGCGCAAAACTCGAGGAAGAGCTGCGCGGACTTGACGAAACAGACGCGAACGAGTTGCTTGAAAGTTACGGTGTTTCCGAGTCTGGTTTAGCACAGCTGACACGCGCCGCCTACCACACACTGGAGCTCCAAAGCTACCTGACGGCTGGCGACAAAGAAGTTCGTGCTTGGACTATCAAAAAAGGCGCAACTGCACCTGAAGCTGCCGGCGTCATACACACCGACTTTGAAAAAGGATTTATCGCCGCACAAATCATGGATTACAACGATCTTGTGTCTGCTGGCTCTGAACAAGCAGTCAAAGCTGCCGGCAAGATACACACTGTCGGCCGCGACTATGTGATGCAGCCAAACGATGTAGTTGAATTTCGTTTCAATGTCAAAAAGTAAACAAAGAAAATGCCCCGGCCCTTACTACGCTGGTTGCGTAGCAGGTACCGGGGAGCCAGAGTAACTTTTCCCGCGTTTTCACGCAGGGGTTGACTCAGTTATATCCGATTTCATTTTCCGCCCATACTGGGCTAGGCGCTCAAGCGTCAGGCTCGGAGCGTCTTCAGGCGCATCACCACACCGGCACTAACGCCGATCAGGGCGATCAAGGCGTAGGCCAGCATGCTGTCACTGGCGCCGGTGTTCGGCAACGAAGGCGGCGGTGTCGTAGTGACACACCCCTTCGCGTCCTTCTCGGCGTCGGTCAGTGACCGAACCTTCTGCCAGCCTGTGTCATTCTCGACAGTGGAACTGCCAAGAACCCACTCGCCGCGCGAGCCATCCTCCTGGGGCTGATCGAACCAGACCCAGTCGTGGTACGTCACGACGTCCCACGAACGGTCGAAGACACCATCGCAGGTCATCTGCGAATCACTCTTCGGCTTGACCAGCGGTTCGGGCGCATCCGGGACACAGCCCAGCTCCACCCACTCATCGTTGGTCAACCCCTTGATGGTGTACTCCACCTCGAGGGTGGACTTGCCGTTGGCGAAGAGGTGGCC
>JAPUDS010000024.1:0-6391 GCA_027492975.1 Candidatus Saccharimonadota bacterium | reverse complement strand
AACGTCGCCGTGTGTGTGCCGACCGACTGGTCGAGCTCACCGACGAGGGTGGCGTTGACCACATCGACGACTGCGGCGGAACCATCTGCCGAACAGGTCGGGGCCTCGGTCGTGACGTTGGCCGTCGCGTCCTTGGTCCAGCACTGCTCACCGGTCAGCTTCGCCTTGATGGTGTACTCCACCTCGAGGGTGGACTTGCCGTTGGCGAAGAGGTGGCCGTCGTCCGACTTGAACGTCGCCGTGTGTGTGCCGACCGACTGGTCGAGCTCACCGACGAGGGTGGCGTGAGCAAGGCCCACCACCTTAGCGACGCCAGGCTTGTTACACGTGGGGTTACTTACCTCCACGTCTGCCTTGGCATCCTTGGTCAGACACTTGTCCCAGTTCCAGCCCTCTACTCGGGTATCGCCACCAACGGTGTAGCCGTCGGAGAAGACGATCTTGAACGCGACCCAGGGGCCGTTGGCGCCGGAGAACGAGTGTGTCTTGGTGAAGGAGGCCGAGCCGGAGGAACCGGACACGTCCTTCTCCTTGGACCAGCCTGAGGTATCGTTGGAACCGCCGTACAGGCCGAGCTTGGTGTAGAGCACCCCGCTCGACGTGCCATTGGTCCAGCCGACTGTGTAGGTGGCCTTCATGGTGTTGCCGTCCACGCACTGCGTGTCGGACACCTTGATGTTTCCCTGGTGAGCACTGGCTGGCGTCGCCTGAACGACCGACAGTGTCACCCCCAACAGGGCAACTAGTAGAAATGCGAGTGGAATTGCCATCACTCGCTTCGCGATGGACATCATCGCTCCCCTTTCCTCTCCCCAATGAGGATTTGTTCTTGTACGAAACCGACGGCTCCGCACAGTCCTATGCAACAAAGCTGCGAAAAGTTCCGGTATTTTGCCTATAGAAAATGATATCGGATTGTGAAAACGGGAGCCTGATCAGTACCCCCGTGTATCATCAGATACCGACAGCACCTCTCTAGGGCTCAACCGAACACTTCCCGTAGAGTCATTCCACGAGACTATTGTACATTTTATCATATTTTTGGTTTTTTCGCAATTATCACGTATATCGTCTAAATTACGGATACATAATCTTTTCAATTTGCCGAGTAATCTCAGCTATCTTGCCCCACGACTGCCCTTTCGTCATGACAACGAGAGCATATGTTCCCCTGGAGTGATACACTATGGCCGCGTCATTCAGATAGTCCCACAGGAAGCCAACTTTATCCGCAACTACTCCGGAAGAACCCGCCGGAATACCTTTGCGGTACACTTGGTTTTTCATCAGCCCTATGAGCCGACCCGCATCGGAAGTGTTGAACAGCGACTGGTTATGCAATCCTACCAGCAATTTTAAGAGATCCTGCGCCGACGTATGTGTTGCATCAGACGCCGTAAACGTTGTTGACGAAGAAAAACCCTTGCCATATAGCGCGCTGTTTATCGCCGTCCGACCCCAATCGCCTATCCACTGTTCGGCACAGTTGTTGGCTGAGTAAATGATAGTGTTGTACAGACAGGTCTCCACGTTCGTCCCTTGGATCGAATCCGACCAGTCGATCTGTCCAGCGGCCACTCTGTCAAAAAGAAGCAGCGAGATGAACAGTTTGTACGTACTCGCAGCAACGACGCTTTTCGATGCCCCGGACGAAGCAGACCAGCCAGCACCACTGAGTTGTTTAACGGAAATTTCTATATTGCCGCCAGCCGTAACATCGTTTATGTACGCCTGCAGGGCTGCTTGCGAACTACTATACGACCGGTCGTAAACAACCGTCGGCGCGACAGCCACAAAATTGACCGTCACTGCCGTAGCGCCATCGCCAAAAAGAGTCTTAGTGAGTTCGCCCACGAGAGCATCGACATTCACGCCCCGTCCCGTCGCTCCTGTCGTACGACTTTTTTCTACACCATCAACAACGGTCACTTTGGTCGTGCCAGCCGCGACAAGCTGCGCTTTTGCGGCCGCGTTTGCATATGCCGCCACGGCGTCTTTATCGAGAGTAAGCGAGAGTTTATCGCCAATTTTTATCCATGAACCAACCGTTTTCTTGTCTGGAGTATACGTTTCCTTACTGATACCATTCTGTAACGTGATCTTGCGCTGGAGTGCTGTCGTGATCTTGCTCTTCACGGCGTTGACTGTCTCGTTTGTCACTGCCGGTTGTGTGATCTCTTTCGGAGTTACGGTAACCGTGGTCGTTCCGGGAAGATACGTTGCCTTGGTTATCGCTGCTTTTACGCCATCATCTGTCACTATGACGCCATTTTTCGCCTCACTCAGCGCAACTTCGCCGCCATCGCCGATGGAGATGGCGCCATTTTTCGCCTCAACAGTCAGTTTTTTACTGAGCGAACTCGCCGCGTTCGATAGCTGAGTACTGTTAAATGTCACATAAAATTGCTCAACCTGGGGCCGCGCCCAGAAAATAGAAAAAGACAGCACGCGCTGCCACAACGGATACTGCGTTATCTGTGCCGCCGTTTTCTCAGCGTCAAGCTCAGCGCCAAGCGACGTCAGCTTCGCATCAACACCGACCTGCTCTGCCGCAATATGCGCCGTGCTCGCCTCGAACGAGTCCTGCAACACCGAACCCACTTCGGCAGTCGTCTTATAGCCGAGCGTCGTATCGCCGAGTGATGAAAACGGCAAAGCGCGGTTAGACGGATACAGTAGCTGCACGAGTACGACAAATACGGCAAGTGCGCCAAAGCCGACGGCCACCTCTCGCAACAACCGCTTCCAACGGATTTTTTTAGATCTAAACGGTGAACTACCAGAATACAATTGCTTTCTCCCAAGCATAAGAAGAGTATACTACGTCTGCCCTACAAAATCCTGAGAAACTATTTCCGAAAGGACTGTCCTTTCGGATTATTTCTGGCGCTCGATGTAGCTACCGTCGCGCGTGTCAACTTTGACTATGTCGCCTGTTTTTATAAACGCCGGTACTTTGATGATCTTGCCGGTCTCGAGTGTCGCATCTTTCTGGATAGAACTCGTTGTGTCGCCTTTTACCGCTGTTTCGGTATACGTCACGGTAAACGCCAAGCTGGTCGGTACTTCAACGCTTATAACGCGATCGCCGAAAAACTGCAGCGTGACTTCATCGCCTTCTCGCAGATACTCTCTGACATCTTCGACATCGTCCGCCGAAAGTTGAAACTGATCGAACGTACCGGGGTCCATAAAATGATACTCCGCGCCGTCGTTATAGAGATACTGAACGGTTTTGCCGCGCACTTCAGCCGGCTCGATTTTCTCTTGTCCCTTGTATGTTTTCGGGATAACCGCACCAGTGATAATATTTTTCAGGCGCACGTTGACGATACTGCCGCCCCGCCCCATCACTTTCTGGTTATAGTCGAGTACACGGAAGGGTTGTCCGTCTATCTGAATGACGACGCCCTTCTTTAAATCTGTCGGACCGTACATACATTACCCCGCGGCAACAAATGGTAATAGTGCGAGGTGTCGGGCGCGTTTGATAGCGACCGCGAGCTGGCGCTGCTGACGAGCGTTCAGCCCGGTTTTGCTTGCCGGCTCGATACGTCCGTACGGATCTACGAACCGCTGCAATGTTTTTACATCTTTGTAGTCAAAGTACGCTGGTGCGTCTTTTTTAAATCTTCGTGCCATAAACTACTCCTTTTGGAGTAGAAGATTTTAGGAGATAGATTTTAGATTATGGAAGTGCTACTTCCAAAACCCAACTTCTAACATCCAACTTCTACTAAATTACTTTTATTAAAATGGTATCTCGCTAAGATCTATCGGCTTATCGTCGATGTCCTCAACATTTGGCTCAGCGGCCGGTTGGTTCGAGCTGCTAGACCGCGCCGGCGAGCTGTAGTCGCCACCGCCTCCGCCGCCCTGACTGTCGACGAAATTGAAATCCTCAACGATAACTTCGATCTTGCTGCGTTTGCCGCCCGACTCTTTGTCTTCCCAGCTTCGCTGGTCCAAACGACCACTCACGAGCAGTGCACGGCCCTTGCTCACATACTGAGTGATGATCTCGCCCGGCTTGCCCCACGCCACACAGTCGATATAGCTCACGGACTCTTGATTTTGACCGTCAGCGCCCTTCCATGTGCGGTTAACCGCGAGAGTGAAATTCGTTACACTCTGGCCGTTCGGCGTTGTTCGCATTTCTGGGTCCCGCGTCAGATTACCCATGAGCACTACCTTATTGAACCCCTTTGCCATAGTCTACTCCTTTGGCGTAGAAGATTTTAGGAGATAGATTTTAGATTATGAAAGTGCTACTTCCAAAACCCAACATCCAGCATCCAACTTCTACTTGTTAAATTACTCTTCCGTTTCCCCTTCAGACTCTTTCGAATCTTCCGCTTCTTTCAGCGCCCGGATTTTCTCGTCAACACTGACGAGCAAGTAGCGCAGTACTTCATCGGTAATGTTGAGCGTACTCTGCACCTTAGCATTTGCTTCGGCTGGCAGTTCTATCTCCATGTAGACATACACAGCAAACTCTTCGCCGCCGATCTTATACTGCAGGCGTTTTTTGCCCCAGTTATCTTCTTTTTTGACCGTACCTTTGTTGCTGGCAACGATCTCGCGAACCTTTTTAAGCGCTGGCTCTATGTCAGCCTCAAGATCCGGATGTATAAGCACTGTTAGCTCATACTCACGCATAGTAAAACCTCCTTTGGTACTCCCTATGCGGGGTGCTTGTCCTGTTTCAGACAAGCTTTAGGTTGGTAACGTATATATTATACCACAAAAGAGAAGCTAGATTTTGGATTTTGGAATAAAATACCCGACCGTGTATTTTACTGAGCAATATGTCAGGTATGAGACGTTAGATTACTCTGCCGCGAAAAACTACTATACCGCCAGCACCCAACATCACTACCGCACCAGCCAGCAACACTTGTAGGTTCGCTCCGGTATCCGCCAGGCTATACCCATCGGCACCTGCCTGTGTATATACAAAATTGATAGTAGTCCGTCCTGCAGCTAGTGTCACCGTCCGCGAAACAGGGGTGCTATAACCATCGATAGTAACTGGCTCAAGTGTGAGCGTTTCTCCCGGAGAGTAATACAAACTTGCCAAGTCATCGTTAGTTGGGCTGGGGTTTATAGCAAGCAGCGAACTAACTTTATAGGTCAACTCTATATCGTTACCGAGCAATATTTTTGATGGCGCGAGTGTGTTACCGGCAGTGTCTCGGTAGTTGACGATAACTGATGAGGTGTTGACGATGAGGGCACCTATGATATCGCTTGCATCATCGTCTTCGTTGAATATGTAGTCCCAATCAGATGCCCGGTAAAGTGTGCTTTCTGGGAGATTTGGTGCCGTCATATTGGGAGCGTAGAGGAAAGTGATGAGAGCGTTAGAAAAGTTGTAATAACCGCTACCTCGGTTGCTAGAACTAGCTCCTTGCACGAGAAAAGGAGGGACGACATCTCCTATATCTGGGTTACCAAGGATAGTGACCGAGGTGAGTTGGTTGAATATAAAAGCACCGTCACCAATGAACGTTACGGAGGCTGGGATAGTGACGGAAGTGAGCTGATTGTTGGCGAAAGCGACCTGACCGATAGACGTCACTGAGTTTGGGATGGTAACAGAAGTGAATACTTGGCCGAAAATAGCTTGTTGACCAATCGATGTGACGGACACTCCGCTGACACTACTCGGTATGGCAATAGTTGTGTTTAGACAGGCCGATCCTGCGACCCCGCTCCGAATAAGATCGAAATCCATTCTACGAAACCCGGTAATGGTACCCGAACCTGCGTCAAAGGCAAAGCACGACTCGGCATTTGGCATGGAAGGAGTATGAACGACGCCGTTGAATGAGAGCGTTTTGATGTAATAACTACTAAACGCCCATTGTCCTACCGTGGGATCACCTTCGATAGTTGCCGATGCGATAGCGTTTCCTGCAAAAGCCCCCTCACCTACACTCGTTACAGAACTTGGGATGGTGATGGAAGTGAGCTGGTTGTCGGCGAAAGCCCACTCACCGATGGTAGTAACGGAATCCGGGATGGTAACGGAAGTGAGTTGGTTGTAGGCAAAAGCCCTATCTCCAATGCTGGTCACAGAACTAGGGATGATGACAGAGCTGAGTTGGTTGGAGCCGAAAGCGCTATCGCCGATGGTAGTAACGGAGTCCGGGATAGTGATAGAAGTCAACCCGCTCGCATAAAATGCACTGTCACCGATGGTCTTCACACTATCACCAAGAGTGATGGCAACAGCTGAACCAGTAACATCTATGGTATTGCCAAAAAAGTAAGGTTGTATGTGCTCCATGTTTATAGTTAGGCTAGTAATTGGATTGTTTGCATAAGCCTCCCCTGTCAACCTCTAACTTTCTGCAACACTCTGTCTATTCTTTTTGTGCCTAACAAT
>JAPUDS010000023.1 GCA_027492975.1 Candidatus Saccharimonadota bacterium | reverse complement strand
CAAGCGCATTTTGCGCAGTGCGGTACCGTTGCTAGTGCCAAGGTCGTCACTGACCGCGAATCCGGCCGCTCACGCGGTTTTGGTTTCGTCGAGTTCGATGACGACAAAGAAGCTGACGCAGCAGTTGAAAAGCTCAACAATTCTGAGCTTGACGGCCGCACCATCACTGTCAGTGAAGCACGCCCACGCGAAGACAAGCCACGCCGCGACTACGATGGTGGCGGCAACGGTGGCGGTTCATTCCGTCAGCGCAGCTGGTAATACCATCTGTCAACTAAAAACACCCCGCCTCACCGCAGGGTGTTTTTAGTATCGCCCACCTCCTAAAATCTCCGATCTGCTTGAGGCCAGGCCTCAAGCAGAAGATCTAAAGGAGAGGTATGGAGGCATAAGGACAAATGAAATGCCCCTCTGGACTTTTCCAGAGGGGTGTGGTGCCGGAAGGACCAAGAACCGAAGTCCAAGATCCTTCCGGACACCAAGGATCCGAAGATCCAAAACCTCACTCCCTGGAGGCAACGACCGAGCTGCCGAACCACGCGGAGGCGTCCCAGCCGTCGCGGACGCACGCCCCGTCGTCGCCCCGGTAGAAACCGGGGGCGAAGTCGGAGCCGACGACAAGGCCAGCCGCCCACATGAAGGGCACGGTCTTACCGTCCATCGCGAGGAAAACCTCGGGGTTGAGGGCAAGCAGCCATGCGACTTCCAGACCAGGCCAGCACCAACGCTGGATGCGGGCCTTACGAGGCGCGATGCCGTTCTGGGGATCCCAGAACGTGCCGATGTCCAGCAACACTGGAGTCAAGTGTTGGCCCCTCGTTCGTGGCGGGCATGCTGCCCGGGAAGTACGAGACGTGTAATGCATCAACGTACGGGTTGAATCGAACATTGAGCTTCTCGATTTCGTACTCGAGGATCTTCATCACGACTTCCCAGTCGTACCTCAGACCTCGCCCAAGCGTGAGCGAGATGCCAGTAGGCTGCAACGGACTGGCGTGAGCCGGCAGCACCGAGAACAACTCGTCGATCTGCTGGTCGCTCAGACCGAGATAGAACCGCTGGTTCCAGTCCCGGATCTTCGTGACGTAGTCGATGGCCGAGCCCCACTTGATGGGCACGGGCGGCGGATTCAACAGCGCGTGGAATGCCTGACGATCGACCCGGGTCAGATCAGCCTTCAACATCATCTTCTGCAGATCGCCGGCACCGAGCCAGTTCTGCAGTTCTTCATTCGTAGCCTTGACTTCATCAAAGAAGTCGACAACTCGACGTGCTTGCTTAAACGTGGGTGCCGACATGGCATCCCTCTTTCCCACCGTGTTCCATCCGCGCACCTTACGCGGTAGACGAGAACGGCACGACGACTTCAAAACATTAAAATCATGGTGCCGCCCTCAAGTCAGGAAGTAAAGTTGCTAGGGTAGACGTACCCTATCTTCTCATTATATCATACTTTTTGTATTTTTGCAAATATTTTGAAAACTGCGTGAACTTAAGACGTACGGCCTTTCTCGGGTACTACTATGCCAACAAATGGTATACTGCTAGCACGCATGCCTCACAAAAAGAAAATTGGTGAAACTATCATACCCCTCGGTGTCTACCCTGAAAGGCACGAGCTTGAAACTGCTGCCGTTTTCCTGTTGCAGGGACTTGACGTACAGTTTTTGCAACCGTCAAACACAAGGAAATCAAAAACGCCCGACGTCATGATTGGCGGCGTTGAATGGGAGATCAAAGCGCCCACGGGCGGCAGCCGGTATACAATACAAAACCAGTTCAAGCGTGCCGTCAAGCAGTCGAAGAATATCATTTTGGATGTACGACGAGTGAGCCTCCGGCACGATTTTATACAGACGGAAATAGAGAAAGAGCTCAGACTCCGGCGTAGCATAAAGAGATTGAAAGTAATACTCAAATCAAACGAGATTCTTGACTCTCATAAGCGGTAGTGCTAACATAAAATCAGAAGGTGCGAGCAGTCTTGGAATGGACAGCTTGCGTCTTCTTTTTATTTTGCAATAAAACAACCTATAGCTGCGACTCGAACATGTGGTAAAACGCTCCGCGGCGTGCAAGTAGCTCATCGTATGTTCCCTGCTCAACGATCTGACCATCTTGCATCATGTATATAACGTCAGCTTTTTTGACAGTTGTAAGACGATGCGAGATAGCGATGATTGTTTTTGATTTGTCGGAGAATAAGCGGTTAAAAATCCGGCTTTCGGCCAGTGCGTCGATAGCACTCGTCGGCTCATCGAGAATGATAATCGGCGCATCGCGGTAGAAGTTGCGAGCCAGCGCTAGCCGTTGCCATTGTCCGCCCGACAAATCGATACCTTTGTTCCCCTCATCGTCCTCCATCCAGTTGTTAAGCAGTGTGTTCATCCCTTGCGGTAATTTCTGTATAAATGTCGTTGCTTCGGCTTCATCAAGAGCCCGACGAAGTTGCGCCTCGTCATGTTTGTCGACATCACCAAACAACACATTATCGTGAATATTTGTGAACATATAGCGGTTAAATGTCTGGCTCAGCGCTCCGATCTGCCGGTGCCATGACGCAAGATCGATCTCGGTGAGCGGCACGCTGTCAAGCAATACCTGCCCATCGGTTGGCGCGTATAGCCCCGTCAGTAGCTTTATGAGCGTCGTCTTGCCTGCACCGTTTTCACCAACGATAGCGATGTGTTGATTGCGTTTGATTTTGAGTGAAACGTCTCGCAGCACTTTCTGCTCGCTGCCATGATAGTGAAACGATACATGTTCAACCGAGATTGTCTCGGGCGGACTTTTCACTTGTCGCTTCCTGTTTTCGGGAACGTCAAGTTTCATAAACTGTTCATACTCGAAGAGATTTGCCACATCTTCGTCGACAGAACTGAGCTCGCTGATAAATCTAGTCGCACCGCTGATTGCGCGGCTCACAACCTGTTGTACATACACGAACTGACCAATCGGTTGGCGACCAGCAACAATTTCGAGTGTGATCCATATCAGCGAACCGACTTCGGCAACTGCCTGAGCGCCGTTTGCGAGCAGCCGTCTGCCTATAAATCGCCTTTCAAATTCTATCTGTGTTTTCTCATCTTTATCACGCAACTTCATACGAAGGTCGAGCAGGTACCGAACGATACCGTACAGGCGAAGATCAACAACCACCTCAGGTTGTAGCATGTTCCATTCGATCATATTTTTCACTCGGCGAGTTTCGACGTTATCGTTCCAGTGTGCAATCTCCGCCCGAGACAATTTAAACTGCAAATACACGCCTGGAATAATGGCGACTAGGACACCGAGCGCCATCCAAACATTTATGATGAGTAACGCCCCGATGCTTGCGACTATCATGATAAGCTGCGAAATGATGTTTGCAAATCTGTCAAACACCCATGCGAAAAACTGGGCAAATTTCTGGGATTTGTCATACAGATCAACCGTTTCTTTGTCATCATAGCGCCAAAACTCCAGACTGAGAAAATGCTCATACATACGGTCGGAAACTTCTGACTCAACCCGGTAACGCATACTGGCCTGGATATACTGGTCGACGCTACTCCACGCCGTGCCGAACAAACCAAACAGCGCCGTTAGGAGAATATATACAATCGCCTGGTCGCGCATCGCCTCGTTACCGCCGACCGCAGCAACCAGCGCCGTCGTTGTAAGTGCCGCAAAATACGCCGTTACTATGGGTAGCAGGGCGTTAACGACCGCCCCAAACATTTTAAAAAGAACAGCGCCTGGCGCGATAGTAAAACTGAGTTTCGCAACTTTCACGATCGCCGCCGCTTGCTCACGCGGCGTCATTTGTTTTTTGCTTGGTTTTTTGCGTTGTCGTACCATAGTTCAGTTCTATGCTATTTTTTCGCAAATCTATCTTTGTCGCGGCCGGTCGTCTTCCCTATTGTACGTTCCATGGCCGCGTCGAGATCGATATTGTGCGAGTTTGCCATACAGATGATTGCAAATAAAATATCACCAAGTTCATCCGGTAGTTCCTGTTTTGCTTCGCTTGGCTTTTTCGGTTTATCACCATACATGTGGTTGAGTAGTCGCCCAACTTCGCCCAACTTCTTCAGCCAACCGTGCAAACTGACTCAGCGGATGCCAGTACGGTTTTTCATAAGATTCCAGCGCATTATCGATTCTTTTCTGGTACTGTTTTAAACTCATACGCGCTTCCTCTCCCCTCTAGGCTACAACGTTGATTCTATAAGCTTAAGCTATAGTCTATTCATCTATGATTATAGCATTTCCAGTAGCTCTTGCTTGGTGGTTTGCGCAGATTGCAACGGAAAACGTGAGAGAATGGCGTTGCCATAAGGTGCTGTGCCGCCAGCAACGTCCACGGAATACCGCATAGAAAAGTACTCATATTGCAACCCGGATGCTTCTTTCAGGCGAGGCAAAATGTCAACAACTGTATAATTTTCATAAGCCTAGCGTATGCCTCCTGTTTGATCACCTGTTTATGAGCTGTAATAAATCTTCTTCACGGATAATTTTCGTACCGTATTCTTCCGCTTTTTTCAGCTTGCTCCCGCCGACCTTACCACCCGCTACGAGATACGTCGTGTCTTTACCGACCGCCGACTGGAACGTGCCGCCAAGTGAGCGGATACGCTCGGCCGCTTCGTCGCGGCTCATGCTCTCAAGCGTACCAGTAACGACAAAATTTTGACCGGCCAGTTTCCCGGATTTTTTCTCAAACTGCGGCCGAACCTCAAGTTGCTCAAACTTGTCGAGCAGTGCTATGTTGTCCTCGTCAGCAAACCAAGCGGCAACACTCTCCGCTACCACCTCGCCAACACCATCGATACTTTTCAGCTCGTCGATCGTCGCCTGCGCCAGATCCGCGAGCGAACCAAACCACTGCACTAGATCGATCGCCGTTTGGATCCCGACATGACGAATACCGAGTCCATAGACAAACCGTTCGAGTGGCGGTTGTTTTTTTGCGGTTATCGCAGCAACCAACTTTCGCGCCGACACTTCCGCAAACCGCTCTAACTGCAAAAGCTCTGAACTTTTCAAGAGGTAAATATCTGCAAGATCTCCGACAAGACCGGCATCGACGAGTGCCTCGACATTTTTTGAGCCAAGCGTGTCGATGTCGAGCGCACCCCTTGAAGCAAAATGCTGCAACGCACGTTTTAAGATGAGCGGACCGCTGAGACCTTTGACGCGGTACACAGCTTCCCTCTCTGGCCGGATAAATTCTAGCTCAGGATACTGTCTGGCGAGCTCGGCTTCGTAGTTGATCGGCTGGGAATTTTTTGGACGCAGCTCAGGTATAACGGCCTGCACCTGCGGGATAATGTCACCGGCCTTAAAGATTATCACCGTATCGCCTCGCCGCACATCCAACCGGGCAATTTCGTCGGCATTGTGCAAGGACGCGTGCTGAACCGTCGTGCCGGCGATAGACACCGGGTCGAAAACAGCCACCGGCGTTGCCGCACCGGTCCTGCCGATAGATATAACTATATCTTTGACGATCGTCGTTGCTTCTTCGGCGGCAAATTTGAACGCGATCGCCGCACGCGGTGTTTTGCCGACAGTCCCTAGTAGGGTAAACTGTGCTCGATCATTGACTTTGACGACCGCACCATCCGTGTTAAACCGTAAGCTGCTGCGCACTTCATCGAGATGACTGACGTAGTCCATCACTTCGTTGATCCCGTGAACAACCTGCGTTTGTCGACTGGTTGTAATCCCGAGGAACGCCAGGGCCTCATACCCAAAAGCGATCGTCGGAACATCTTCCGGGTTATCACGCAGGATATCATAACCAAGAAAATGAAGCGGCCGTTCGGCGACCAACTTCGGATCAAGCTGACGGATAGTCCCAGCTGCTAGATTTCGCGGGTTCTTAAAGAGTGGTTCACCTGCTTTTTCGCGGGCAGTATTGAGCCGAGCAAAGTCGTCTTTGTACATAACTATCTCACCGCGAATCTCAGTACGACCGCGTGAAAAGTGTGAAAAACGTGAAAAATCAGAGTTTTCACGGAGTTTTAATGGAACATTTTCTATCGTCCGGACGTTCATCGTTACATCTTCGCCGACCCGGCTATCGCCGCGTGTTACTGCCTGGACCAGGACGCCGTCTTCGTAGATAAGCGCACATGCGAGACCATCCATTTTTATATCGCACACATAGTCATGAGATACTTCAGGCATAACACGTTCCATACGTTTGATCCACGCCTCAACCTCATCACGGCTGAATGCGTCCGCTAGACTGATCATTGGTGTACGGTGCGTCACCTTGGTAAATTTATCAAGCGCGACACCAGCAACCCTTTGTGTCGGGCTGTCCGACGTCACCATGTCGGGATACTGGGCTTCAAGCTGACTGAGTTCGTGCTTCAGGCTGTCGGCCGCCGCCTCGCTCATGGTTGATTCGTCAAGAACATGGTAATGATAGCGGTAGTCATCTATCACTTCACGCAGTTGTGCTATGCGCTGCTTGGCCTCACTTCTCGTCGACAGGGTCATCTATCATTCTCCTATACAACAAATAACCGTACGCTACACCGTACATGATACTCGAAATGACCGCAAGCTGATACGCGATCGGGATAGCCCAACCGTTACCGCCGCCGACCGAGTTTATCACTATAACTATCGGGACGAGGATGACGAAATTCACCGCGAGAACAGTCACGACCATCCACAACAAACGTAACAACAAGCGAAGACGCTGTCCGGCAACAATATGCCGCGCGGCGCGATACGCCTTCATAGGATATGTACCAGGAATAGTCGCGATAAACATCGCAAATAGCGTCGTCGTCATGAAGTACAGTGTCAAAACGATAACCAAAAACAGCGCGATAGAAAACATAGCTGTTTCTATACCGCCGTCAAGCAAACCGCTCGTCGTCGCACTGATATAGACAAGTGTCACAAGCGCTGCCGGGATAAGCTGCGCTATACCAACAACCAAGAGCACGTACTCGGCAGCTATCGGAGCGGCGGCGTTGTATAGTCCATCCCGCAGTTTTAGCTTGTTCCCCGCAAGCTGGTGCCGCAGCAACCAAACGATCGTGAGGAGTGCAAGGATAAACAACGCAGAAATATAGATATACTGCACGTCGCTTAGGTTGCTGTTGAGCGCACCGGCAATACTTGACCCTACCGTCACCGCTGCTCGCCCGACGGGTCCAAGTATAGTTTCACCGCTCGTTGCAGAGTCGAGAACTTCGTTGACCGATGTGATGTTATCCGCCTGAAGTGCGCCTATAAAAAGAGCTGCAAGGAAAAAGAAAACAAGAACAAAACGAACGTACACCCATTTGCGGTTCCATAATATTCGCGCTGTATACCATGAAAAAGCAACGTAGTTCTCGATCTTCGGTTTTTTTATCTTGTCGCGGTGGCGCGTTCGTATAAAGCTTTTGTGAGGCGCTTGGTCACGGTTACGACGCAATTTTTTGTACGGTGTCACGAACGGCCACGCGAGCACCTTGCCGACAGAACGCCAGCTGGGTAAGGTGAACTTTTTTGTAGCGCGCGGCTCAGACGGTGCGGCTTTTCGCAAACTACTTTTTGAATGGCCGGTTTTTTGACGTTTCTTTGCAGTGGCTTTTTTCTGCGTCGGTGATGCCATACAAAAAACCTACATTTTCCCTTCTAGGCCGCGCAGGCGCGCCACCCGCTCCTCAAGCGGCGGGTGCGTGCTAAACCAACCGCTCACCGTTCCTTTTTTAAGTGGGTTTGCGAAAAAAAGATGTGCAGTCGATGAGTTTTGGCGTTTCGTAGCAGTCGAAACGTTTTTTAGTTTCTCGAGCGCGCTCGCAAGACCTTCGGGGTGACGGGTTGTCATTGCGCCGGTCGCATCGGCCAAAAACTCGCGCTGACGCGACACTGCAAGCTGCACCAAAAGCGCAACTACCGGAGCAAGTATGGCAGCAACGATACCGACAACAAGTATCGCCGGATGCGGTGATTCATCGCGGTCGCGAAACCAAATCATTCGCATGAATATATCGGCAAGTAGACCTATGGCGCTCACAAGACCGAAGACGATCATCATGACACGAATATCGTAGTTTTTGACATGCCCAAGTTCATGCGCGATCACCCCTTCGAGTTCGGCTTTATCCATGATCCGGAGTAAACCTGTCGTGGCAGCAACAGCTGCATGTTCCGGATCGCGACCGGTTGCAAAAGCGTTCGGTGCCGGGTCGTCGATGAGGTAGACTTTTGGCATTGGCATGCCGTTAGTTATGGCAAGATTTTCGACCGTGTTATAGAGAAGTGGGTTGTCGCGTTTTTGGATCTCCTTTGCACCGTTGACCGCAAGGGCAATTTTAGCAGCGGCAAAATACTGTATGAGAGCGTATATACCCGCGCCAACGAGCGTTCCCCAGAAAATACCGGTGCTTCCGTACACTTCGGAAAAAATCCAACCGAGACCGGTGATTATCAGGATGAACAGCACCATAATAATCACTGTATTGCGCTTGTTTGCAGCAATTGCTGAGTACATGTCGCCTCCGGATTAAAACTTGACTTCAACAGGTTTTTCAACTGATGCCATATCTTCAACTTCAAAGAACTCGCGCTCTTTAAAGCCAAGCATGCCGGCAATCATATTGGTTGGAAATACCTGAATCTTTGTGTTGAGGTCACGTACACCACCGTTATAGAAACGTCGTGCTGCCTGAACCTTGTCTTCAGTATCAACCAGCTCGTTTTGTAGCTGTAGAAAATTCTGGTTTGCCTTTAGGTCCGGATATGCTTCCGCAACCGCAAACAGGCTTTTGAGTGCACCCTCAAACTGGTTTTCGGCTTTTGCAGTTTCAGCCGGGCCTTTGCTGGTTGCTTCCATGACGGCTGTGCGCGCCTCTGTAACAGCTTCAAAAACACCTTTTTCATGCGCGGCATAGCCCTTAACCGACTCAACAAGATTTGGGATGAGATCCGCACGACGTTTCAACTGAACTGTTATATCGCTCCAGGCTTCCTGGACACGAACATTGAGTTTAACAAGGCCGTTGTAGGTCGCCCAGAAAAAGAGACCGATAAGCACCACAACCGCAATGATAGCGATAAGCGTGATAGTAACTGCGTCCATATATTCTTTACTCCTTATACGTTTACATTTTTCTACCTTCTATTATACCATTTACGAAGACGTACGTTGAAGAAAATAAAGCAGA
>JAPUDS010000022.1 GCA_027492975.1 Candidatus Saccharimonadota bacterium | reverse complement strand
TCGGTAAGGTCTGTCCAGGAGGGAGGAGTGTTTAGTTTATCTACTACTTCAGGAGCTAAGTTAGACTCTGTGACGGTATCATCTGCTAGTTGAGTAGTTGTTATAGCGTTGTCTTGGAGTTGAGCACTACCGACGACATTGTCTTTGAGAGTACCGTCTTGTTTATGGGTAGTTGAGAGATAGTCGTTGAGGATTTGACCCCATGCACCGGCATCAGAGCCTGGGGTGGGTAGTCTTGTCATGGTATTGTTGGTTCCTCCTTATGAAAAGTAATGTGTCTCATACCGATAAGCAAGGTGATTGTACTAGTGCTTATTGTTACTTTTATGGTACCCCCCCCCCGGAGGGGGTGTCAAGGGGAGGAGAGAGCAAGAGCCTACATAACAGCTTTTTCTATCATATCCATGAGAGGAAACGAGAGCGCATAGCTTATCAGCAACGCTGCCGTCACCGAGCCTAGGAGAAAAATAACTGGTACGTCCACCTTACTTTTGCGGGATCGATATTTTTTGAGCTTAGGCGCCAGTCTGTTATACACTATCACTATACCAACACACATTATGATCCACATGGTAAACAGTATGATGAGCCGCGCAGTTCGGTGGACATCGCGCGCAAGACTATCTATTTCGCTCGCAGGCACATTGATCGCAGGGTCGGACGCCAGGTAATACACGGGTATCTCACCGCCGATAGCCAACTGACTAAAGGCACCCGGGCTCACTTCTATGCCGCTTTGTGTGTATGTATTTGTGCCGCCATCACCATCCGTATACTCGAAGCGATAGCTAACGTTATGCGACACTCCGGCCAGCCCATAATCCCGGGCGAAAAACCCTTGCCATGTATTGATAACAACCGCCGACGTTTGCACACCATGCGCCCTCAGTTCTTGCTTCTTCACAACATCTCCGGGTATGCTAACAACCGTCCATACGATACTACCGATAATCCCTACAACTAGAGCAACCGTGGCGATACCCCACAGCACATCGGTCAACCGCGAACGTCGGAAGCGCGCCGCCTTACCCGTATCTTTTGATCCTGTGTTCATACGTGAGATTATACCATGACGCTCTGCTTGATTTTCATCCCCTGGGGTACCGAAAAATGCTACACTTAGTACTATGAAACTCATCGTCGGCCTCGGCAACCCAGAGAAAAGATATGACGGTACTCGGCATAACACCGGCTTTTTTATCGTCGATGAATTTGCAGCGGCAGAAGGTCTGAAGTGGGAGTCGAAGAGTAAATTTAAAGCTCTCGTCGCCGAGCTACCGGATAAAACCGCACTACTCGTCAAACCAACGACATACTACAACTTAGTCGGCGAAGCGGTCCGGGCGCTTGCTGATTTTTACAAAATCCCACCAGAAAACATACTGATCATCCACGACGAACTCGCACTGCCGTTCGGCACGATCCGAACACGCGAAAAGGGGAGTGACGCCGGAAATAACGGTATAAAATCCCTCAACGCTCACCTTGGACATACCACGAAACGCCTCCGTATCGGCACACGAAATGAGCGTACCGAACACATGGACGCAGCCGACTTCGTCCTTGCCAAATTCACCCCTTCCGAAAGGACTGTCCTTTCGGAAACTGTCATGCCGCTCGTAAAAACGCAGGTTCAAAAGTTCTTGGATGGGTCGTTTGAGGTAACTAAATTAGTGACGAGCTAGTCACCGATCAAGTGTATCACAACGCCAACAAACACCACGCTGAGCACTAGTATGCCGGCCTGAACCGTGCCGATCTTGCGCGGCTGTTCGTGAATATCGGGAATTATATCGCTTGCAGCAACGTAGATAAAGAACCCACTGGTCAGCGCGAGAAGCTCGGCAACCGGCAAGCGCATCGTAGAACCGAGCCAAAATGTCATACTAGCAGCAAGTAGCGTACCCGCGGCAGTCGCAATGTTCGCCAGCATAACTTTTCTGTCTTTCCAGCCGCGAGAGAGCAGTATACCGAACGTACCGAGTTCTTTTGGTATCTCATGCGCACTCACCGCAAGCGTCGTTATAAAACCAGTCGTAGGGTTAACGAGAAACGCCGCGCCTATGGCTATGCCGTCTATCATGTTATGCAGCAGGTCGCCGATCATCACCATAACACCCTGAGATCGGTTCGTAACGCCTAGCATGTGTTCGTGATGGTGGTGAAACCATGTTACACTCCGCTCCATCATAAAGAATGCCAAAAATCCGACGAGCGCCCACACCAACAACGTCCCCGCATCGCCAATCTCGAACGCTTCCGGTAGCAAGTCAAAAAACGCCGCCGCGAGCAATGCACCAGCACCAAAGGGCAGGGCGATCGCCACAGCACGTTTTCGCTTCTTTTTCGCTAAAAATATTGTCGCGCCGCCAAGCAAGGAAAGAGCACTACCGATGGCGATCGCCATGACCATGTACCAGTAATTCATTGTTTCTGTCCTTTCATACGCAAAAAAGCATATCGCATACCGAGGTCTTGTTGCAAATATGTTGCAGTAGGCTGTATACTTGCAACATGGAACGCCTCGAGGCATTTTTCCGGGACCATGATCTTCGTCTTACCGAACCACGACGGGACATATTTTCCATACTTGATAGCCGCGACCAACCACTAACACTCCAAGAAATCCTGCGCGCCAGCCAGTTCGCCGAGCGCACGAGCGTTTACCGCACACTCCAACTCTTCACAAAACTTGGTATCGTCGATATCGTTCAAGTCGGCTTCAAACAGCGCTACGAGCTCGCAGAACCCTTCAAAGCACACCACCATCACCTCGTTTGCGTCAAATGCGGTTCTCTGGTAGACCTTGAACGCACACCTCGACTCGAAAAACTCGTGAGCAAACTTGCCAGCGCTCACGATTACACACTCACCACGCATCATATCGAACTGCAAGGTGTGTGTAGCGATTGCCGAAAAGGCTAATGCTTACTGCAACAAAATTGCAATAACTCTCACGTATGTTATACTACGGTTGTTTTCGTCGAGCGACGAGAGTTGTTTGAGTTCTACTCCGACCCATACCCGCTCCGAAAAAGGAGCTTGAGACAAAGGAAAAGAATGGCTAAGCAGAAGAAGGTAGTCCTGCGGGCGATCCAGAAAGCCGTCAGAGCAAAGCTCATCGAGCTTGAACGTGATGAATGGGTCTCCGGAAGACCCTTCAAGCGGCTCGGGCGGCGGCCGCTGCTTCTCGCCGAAGTGGGGTATATCCACTACGACTTCGACGATTACCCCCAGCATGACTTTCGAATCTATCTCGACTCGAAGGGGGCACTGTATCTGGAGGAGTTACTCCCGCTCAACAACAGCAGCGAGATCGTCTACCGTAAGCCGCAGCGCGTCCGCCTCGAGTCGCTGGATTTGTTCCGGCTCGTGAGGTTGCTTGACGCACTTGAGTCCACTCGCCTCTAGGCTCCCAAAAGCCCCAACCGTAACGGTTGGGGCTTACTCATTTTCTACACAAAAAGCGACTCAGCAAGGGTGGGCATCGCTGAGCCGCTATTTGTCCCTTCAACCCACCCCGCAGGGAAGCGCTACAAGGTCACTTATGACTCAAGTACGCCTGCTTTCACACTACTGTATAGTCCATGCTTGAACGGGATCCCACACTGAACTCGCAGGAGTCAGTCTGGGGGTTAAAGGGGTTAGAGGTCAGTGAAACATAAATGTCTGGAAGTGGAGGGTAGAAACTTTCAGACGTTTCACTGGACCGCCTAACAGAATTTTATCTGTTAAAATGGGGGTATAAGGTGCGTTTTGGCGGCTATTGCTGCCAAATACATTACACATATTAGCACGTATTTAACATAAAGTCAATACTTTTTACCACAATTTATATGAAATTCAATACCATAAGCATTTCTGACCCCTGTTTCAAGCCAGCATTTTCTGCGATATCGCAGCCTCCCAGAAAACTCTATGCTACCGGTAATCCGGCGGTCCTCGGGCCGGCAGTCGCCATCGTAGGGACCCGAAAACCCACACCTTATGGTAGGGCAGTTACCTTGGATCTTGCTGAGAAACTAGCAAAACGCGGCGTGATCATAGTTAGCGGACTCGCACTCGGTATAGACGGCCTTGCTCACCAGGGAGCGCTCAATGTTGGCGGTCGAACCATAGCCGTGCTTGCAAGCGGCGTCGACGTCATAACACCGACGAGCCATCGACAGCTCGCGGAGCAAATTCTCGCAAAAGACGGCGCTATCATCAGCGAATACGAACCCGGCACGCCACCGCTTGCACACCAGTTTTTGGAGCGAAACCGGATCGTCAGCGGCCTCGCTGATGCCGTTATAGTAACGGAAGCAGCCGCGCGGAGCGGTACTATGAACACAGTTATGCACGCTCTCGAACAGGGGCGGGATGTCTACGCTGTACCAGGAAATATCACAAGTCCCATGAGTGCCGGCTGCAACAAGCTCATCGAGCAAGGCACAATACCCATCGTCGATATCGACGCGTTCGTCGACCAGTTTGTACCACTCGAAAAGATACCCAAACAGGCGCTACTGCTCGCTCAAACACCGGAAGAACAGGCTGTTTTAGACCTTATACAGTCCGGCATTTCTGATGGAGATGAACTACAGAAGAAATCACATCTCGACGCGAGTACCTACTCAACAACTATAACAATGCTTGAACTGCGCGGTGTTATTCGCCCCCTTGGGGGAAATCACTGGTCGTTATAATACTATTTAATTCTTATGTTTCATGATCTAATCATTGACTTATAGTTATTTTTGTGCTACTATAAAAAATGAAGCTATTGAGGGATAGCTGAAGTGGGGTACATCCGTACTCCCCGTGCTCGTGCGTACACGGGTCAGCCCAAGGAGGCTGTCATGGCACCAACGCCAACCCCCGCCGCCTCGGCTGGCCCGGGCGGCACCCGCGCTCCTCGATGGAGCCGGACAACCGTGATGGGCGTGGTGATCGGCCTGCTGGTCATCATCGTGATCCTCACGGTAGCCCTCTTCTCCAACCTGCGTCCCTCGAGCGACGCGAAGGAGGAGGAGAAGGAGGAGAAGGTCGTCAAGACGAACTACAGCCAGGGACTGTCGCCAGCCGGCGACATGCTCCCGAAGGGCGTCGCGATCCGCGATGGCCGGCTGCAGTGCGGAGAAGGGTTCGTCTCGCTCATCCTCAAGAAGGACGGCAAGGTGGACGCCCCGACCGGCGACAAGGTGGCAACTGAGTGGACCGACGACTCGGTGATCATCCGGATCACCGGCAAACCGGTCCACGGGGACGCCTACGTGGCAGCGATCTTCGACGGTAGCAATACCGTCGTGTCGGCCATCGAGCCGATGAAGAACGATGGCGCGAAGGTAACGCTGACCGCGAACTTCGCCAAGAAGTTCAACGACAGCGCCCCCGCGGCTGGCGTGACGCTCTGCGTCACCAAGGCCAAGTAGGTTCTCCTCTCAAGCGTTCCGAAGCGTACCTCCGTGCTTCGGGCTATAAACGCCAAACGGCCGTAGTTAGATCTACGGATGTCCGAAAGGATATGTCATAATTCCTGCTTGGGAAGCAGGTCCATAATACCGGGGTAGCTCCGGTAGGCCCGACGAGCCGTCACTGTCACCGCGGAAATCCCATCCCGCACCCGAGCCACCCGTCCCTCCGGGTGGCTTTTAACGTCCCGGAGACGCACCTCTATGCTTCGTCGCCCAGCGTCCCGTCGGCGTACATTCTAGCCACATATTGATGGTATCTGCCTAGCTCGTCACTATCCGTCGACACTCTCGTACCGGGCCAATTTGCCATAACAGGGTTAGTATGGTTAACATCATCATTCCATCTCGGCGGCCTAGTGGCACGCGCTCCGAGCTCTCGGTTGTCCCACCCGCTGCTACGCCATGTTTCCGCACCAGCAGGCGCAAATTTTTGTTCAACTAAAGATGCAGTCATATTTTTTCTCCTATATCTACAAAATTATAGTTACCGCTGTTTTTGTTTTATAACACTTACAGCTACCTCCCGTTATACGCCTATGCTTTTCTGGCGTCAACCGCAATCTCTTTATTTACAAATCATTTTTTGGTGCTAGTATAGGTGGCTGTACTATATAGAAAAGAGCATATGTCAAAAAATCTCGTTATCGTAGAGTCACCAGCAAAGGCAAAAACTATCGAAGGCTACCTTGGAAAAGACTTCAAGGTGCTTTCGAGTATCGGTCATATCCGCTCGATCGCTAAAAAAACCAAAGACGGCACGCCGCCGATAGACATAAAGAATGGTTTTGAAACAGTCTACGAAGTCGATAGCGACAAGAAAAAGACAATCACTGAACTAAAAAAAGCCGTTAAAGCAGCCGATACTGTCTGGCTCGCAACCGACGAAGACCGCGAAGGGGAGGCGATCGCCTGGCACCTCTGTGAAGTTTTGAAACTCGACCCGGCGAAAACGAACCGCATCGTCTTTCATGAAATCACCAAAAGCGCCATAGAAGAAGCGGTAAAAAACCCGCGTACTGTCGATATGAGCCTGGTGCGGGCACAACAAGCTCGGCAAATCCTTGACCGGCTCGTCGGGTTCGAACTCAGCCCGGTTGTCTGGCAAAAAGTCCCTGGCGGCAAGTCGGCCGGACGCGTTCAGAGTCCAGCAGTTCGACTCCTTGTTGAACGCGAACGCGAGATCCGCAGTTTCGATAGCCAATTTGACTTTAAGGTAACTGGACTCTTTGAGCACGACGGCGAAACGATCAAAGCTGAGCTCTCCGAGCGCTTTGCGACCGAAGACGAGGCTCGCACGTTTCTTGAGCAGCTGCAACAATCATCCTTTCAAGTCAGTGCCGTCTCTAAAAGTCCCGGAACCCGCAATCCAGCCGCGCCGTTTACGACCAGTACCTTGCAACAAACTGCCAACGCACAGCTTGGTTTTAGCTCAAAGGCAACCATGCAAGCCGCCCAGAAGCTGTATCAAGAGGGTAAGATCACCTATATGCGTACTGACAGCGTCAACTTGTCAAAACAAGCTATGGCCGCTGCTGCGGGGTATATAGAGCAAGCATTTGGCAAAGACTACGTTAAAGTACGTGCGTATAAAACGAAGAATACAAGTGCTCAAGAAGCTCATGAAGCTATTCGCCCGACAGATATGAGCCGCGAGATTGCATCCAGTAATGAATACGACCAAAAACTCTACGATCTTATACGTCGCCGCACTCTCGCGAGCCAGATGACACCAGCCAAGCTGGAGAGAACAGAGATCACAATCTCTATTCAGCCGACAGCCGACAGCCGACAGAATAAAGAATTTGTTGCGAAGGGTGAAATCGTAACGTTCGATGGCTTCCTGAAAGTGTACGGGCGTTCAAAAGAAGACAACCTGTTGCCAGTACTGAAAACTGGCGATATTCTCGACCTAGCTGAAGCTCTTGCGCGCCAGACCTTCTCACGACCCCCAGCCAGGTACACCGAAGGCTCGCTCGTGAAGAAGCTTGAAGAGCTCGGCATCGGTCGTCCAAGCACCTATGCGACAATTATCAGCACTATCCAGACCCGCGGTTATGTTGAGCGAGGAGTTGGCGAAGGGACAGAACGGGAAGTTGTAGAACTAATCTACAGCCCGCAGTCGACAGCCGACAGAGAAGAACGAGATGAGAATATCACTCACCGCACGATTGTCGAAAAAACCGGGGCGGACAAAGGCAAGCTCGTCCCGACGCCGGCTGGTGAGCTGATAGCCGACTTTTTGACTAACCATTTTGACGAGATCGTCGACTATGGTTTTACTGCGAACGTTGAGAAAGAATTTGACGAGATTGCCGCCGAAAAACTTGACCGCAACACTATGCTCAAGAATTTTTACGGGCCGTTCCATGAGCGCATCGAAGGTTCGGGCGATATCGACCGCGCTAGCGTTGCACAGGCAAGGGAAGTTGGTATCGAACCAAAGAGCGGCAAGCCGATATTTGCCCGTTTTGGCCGTTTTGGACCGCTGTTACAGCTCGGCAGCACAGAAGCTGAGGAGAAACCAGAATTCGCTCCATTGCCAAAAGGCACTCGCGTCGAAACCGTCACGCTCGAACAGGCGCTCAAGGCCTTTGAGCTGCCGCGAATTGTCGGTACCACTGACGACGGCCAGGAGATCAAAGCCAATATCGGTCGATTTGGGCCGTATATCCAGGTTGGTAAACTCTACGTCAGCATCAAAAAACCGCTCGACCCGCACACTATTTCGGAGATGGAAGCCCGCGAACTCTACGCCGAAAAGTTGAAAGTTGAAGCCGAGAAAAACATTGCCGACTTTGGCGACGGCGTTAAAGTCCTCAACGGCCGCTATGGTCCATATATCACCGACGGCAAGAAAAATGCCAAAATTCCGAAAGATACCGACCCGAAGACTATCACCCACGACGAAGCGAAAAAGCTGCTTGCCGCAGCACCGGCGAAAACCGGCAAACGGCGATTTACGCGGAAAAAGAAATAGCACCAGAGAACTCATTTCGCAACAGTTGACAGATACGCCTCTTTCTTGTATCATGACTCGCAAGCGTTACTTCACACCAGAGTAGAAGGGAAGAAAACGTGGCAACAACATACCGTTCACTCATCTGGGATCTCGCCATGCGAGCAACCGACGGTGAGTTCCATCTCGGGGGAGGGACCTGTTGGTGGGTCGAAGACCACCTCGAGGATGAAGGGGTTCACCTCGACTCCCCTCTCAAGACCGAAGAGGCCACAGAGTTGGCAATCAAGGACATCAAGCGAATCTTCGACCGCATGCTCAGCCACAAGCGCTCCGAGTATGCGATCCATCGCAAGAACGGCGGAAGCGGACGCTACGCACAAGCGCTCGAGCAGCACATCAAGGATCTCGAGGCGATCGTCGCCAACTGAGATCCCCAGCCCACCCGTGACGAATACCACCTTGATGGCTTAGTGGCTATCGAGAGAAAAGGAATTCGCCGTCAGGGTGGGTTCGTCATATTTACTTGCCGCAACAGGGGAGATATTGACAAAATATATAAAGTGTGCTATTATGAAAAGATAGACTAATACTACTGAAAAGAGGAGCGTTTGAACGTATGAACGAAAGTCGGAACAGGTCCGTCGACGCCTTCCACGAAGCGATGGGTGAGGCAACAAGTCTTCACATCGCCGGAAGATACGATGATGTTCTGCAACTGCGCATCGGCGCAAATGAAGCTCTGACTGGCAAGCTTTTTACGCTCGACCCGGCCGAAGCACAAGGAGTTGTCGGCAACCTCAGCGACCCAAAACTGGAAAGTGTTGTGGCTGGTAACTACCGTAATATCGGTGCGACTTACGAGCGGCTCGGTATGGATGAGTATGCCCAAGAAGCGATGACCGTTGCCCGTACACTTCATACAAACCTTGCCAAACAAGGCAACCCCACCGGACCGGAAATCCACCGTGAAATCGCTGCCGACGAATTCTACCTCGGTGCATTTGCACTCAAAGCCGCTATGGCAGTAGAGCTGAACAGCAGGGGACACTCCGAGGCAGAACGGCGTGAACTTGGTGCTTCGGCCTTGTCATTCATGCACGCATCACAAGCTTCGTTTGAAACAGCTCGCCAGCTTGATGCATCTGAAGAAGCAATCCCTCATCAGTACGAACTGAATGGCACGAGGCGGTTTAGTATGGCCGAATCGCTCTACGGCGACCGTAGCAAGGGCTGGAAACTGGGTGTGCGAGCGCTCAAATGGGCGCAGTTCTCAGAACCGCATCGAGAAGCAAACGAACGAAAGCGTGCCATCACAAAAGCCAAAATTGGTGCTCTCGGTGCTCTCGGCATCAACCTTTTCGCTCGCATGCCAGGTTTTCGCACAGCCGCGCTCAAAGCAACGCAGCGATTATTGTAGAGTTTTCATCCCTTCTCTCACTCCTAGATCCTGCAACCCAAAGGGGTCTATAGCGCATTTTCTTGACGCGAGCGTGAAATATGAACAGGCTAACCACAATCTTCTTCATACAAAAAGTTCGAAATAATTATTTATCTTAGGCGTCTAAAATGTGCTATAATTGCTAGTGTAGCGAGCAGAAAATTGAATGTATCTCAACTTTCCTGACGCAAGAAACCGAACTTATGTACTTAACATAACAGAGGTAAAAATTATATGAAAAATTGTATTTGACTTTAAATACAATTAGTTGTAAAATACATACAAGTCATTCGCTAAGTTGGGCACCGGCGAAACCAAAGATGTACTAAGGATAAGAGGAAGAAAAGGACTTATATACCCATGAGCGAACCAGTCATAACCGAAACCACCCCCGATGTTAAAAAAGCCGTTGAGGCCGTTCTAGCACACATAGATCGGGAACGCGAGCGTGAAATCGTGTCACGCCGTTTTGGGCTGTATGACCGCAAAGAAACGCTCGAACAGATAGGCGAACTGCTGGGAATCACCCGCGAACGCGTCCGCCAGCTTGAAAAAGCCATCCTTATACGCCTCAAGATCGCCGCTGAAGAAGGGCAGGAAAATATCGCTGAGATCGAAAAAGTCCTCGTCCGCCACCTCAGTGAAATGGGAAACGTAGCCCGTCTTTCCGATCTTGCGGCTACCATCAAACCTAGTGCCGACGATCGACTGAAAGCTCAGGTCGGCTTTATCGCCGAACTCGCACCGCGACTGACCGTACTCGACGAAAATGACCGCTACTATCAGGGTGTTGCGCTAAAAAGCAGCTTTGAGGACGAAAAAGGTCTCAAGAAAGCTGTTGACGACATGGTGAAAATCATAAAAGAGTACGGCAGCGCTATCGACCTCGAGACGCTGTTCTCAAAAACGGAAGGATACAACAAACCGAGCGAAGTCCGCGGGATCGCGACACTTTCGAAAGATCTCGCTGAACTTAAGGGTGTCTGGGGACTCGGCAAATGGCCAAGTGTCAACCCGAAAAACATCCGCGACAAGATCTATGTTATCCTGAGCGACGGCGGCAAACCGCTGCACTTTTCGGACATCGCGCAGGCTATCAAAGAGTCTGACTTTAAACGCAAAGACGTTACTACCCAAGCAATTCACAACGAACTCATCAAAGATAAGCGTTTCGTACTTATCGGCCGCGGCATCTATGCGCTGGCTGAGTGGGGATACAAAAAGGGTACCGTCTCTGATATCATCGCTGATATCCTGAAAAAAGAGGCTGGCCCACTCCACCGTGATGAGATAGTGAAGCGTGTTCTGAAGAGCCGCCAGGTCCGTGAAACAACCATTCTTCTGAATCTCCAAAGCAAGCCGGAATTCAAGCGTGTTGCGAAGGCAACGTACGAACTTCGGGAACCGGCAGCATAAGCGATTTGCTTCTTGGGGAAATTTGAGAGAAAATAGAAGGGAGTATGGGCACACTTCTATCGCTGTTACTTAGCCTTTTGTCCCTATGGTATATCTGGATACCTGTTGTTGTAGTGCTTGTTTACCTGGCACGGCGCAATTATAAAAAGGCTGATACGCTCGAGCATATCGAGCATCGTTTGTTGATTCTTGAGATTCCGCGCACAAACGACAAGAAAGAACTCGCCGCCGAACAGATGTTCGCAAGCCTGCACGGTATCCTCCGCGACCGCACGGAACTTCGTATGAGCGGTGGTATGCAAGAGCATATCAGTTTTGAAATCGCTGCCGTCGGCAAGCTCATCCGTTTCTATGTTTGGGTGCCGAAACATTTGCAGAACTTTGTTGAAGGGCAGATTTACGCCCAGTATCCAACAGTACAAATCCACGAAGCGGACGAAGATTATACGAAGAAACATATCAAACACGACGTGGTCTACACGACAGAGCTCGTCCCGACGGACAACGAAATGTTACCTATAAAGACCTTTCAGAGCTTTGAAGTTGATCCGCTCGCTGGTATCACAGCGACACTTGCAAAGCTTGAGGATGCCGACGAAGAGGTCTGGATACAATTTCTCGCACGGCCAATCCCGGACAACTGGCACAGACGAGCCAGCAGCTACGCTGAAAGTATAAAAAACGGCACGATGTTTGCTGGTACTGGCGATGGTCTCGCCCGGGTCGGCATATATCTCCTCAAAGCGCTCGAAGCCCTCTGGAAACCGCCCGAGGAAAGTGCCAAAGAAGGCAAACGGGAGTTGTCTGAACGCGACAAAACGCGTATCTCTGAGATAGAGAAAAAGTCGACCAAACTCGGATACCAAGTGAAAATCCGTATCGCGTATCTCGGCAACAACCAGGCGACCGCTAAGCTCCGTATGCAGGCGATAGTCGGTGCGTTCAAACAGTTCAACTCGACAAATCTTAATGGTTTCAAACTGGCAAATGCCAGCTTCAAAACAGACGATATCGCAAAGTATACCGCCCGGTTCTTTATAGATCGAGGCTTCATCCTGAATATCGAAGAGCTTGCAAGCGTATTTCACCTGCCGCACACAAACGTCGAAACACCAAATATCGTCTGGGCGAACGTCAAAACCGCCGAGCCGCCGTCAAATCTACCGGTTCTCACCGGCAATCCAACCACCGACGACCAGGTCAGTGCATTTGGACTCACGAATTTCCGTGGCATAAACCAACAGTTCGGCCTCTGGCGTACCGACCGGTCACGCCATGTCTATGTCATCGGTCAAACCGGAGCAGGGAAGTCAGGTCTCCTCGAGCTATTTGCACTGAGCGACGTCTATCACAATCAAGGATACGCTATCATCGATCCGCACGGCGACTTTGCTGTAAACAATTTGAAATTTATCCCATCGCACCGTATCAACGATGTTGTCTACTTCAACCCGGCCGACACCGCATATCCGCTCGGGTTTAACCCTATGGAAGTTATCAACCCGAGCATGAAAAATAATATTTCCTCGGAAATCATCGGCGTTCTAAAACGCATGTTTGGCGAGTCATGGGGCCCGCGGCTCGAATACATCCTTCGTTACACTATCCTGGCGCTACTTGATCATCCAGATACGACCATGCTCGACATCACCCGCATGCTCACCGATAAAAAATTCCGCAAAGAAGTGCTCGCAACTTGCCAGGACACGGTCGTACTGCAGTTTTGGAACGTCGAATTCGCCAGCTGGAACGACAAGTTTCAGGCTGAGGCGATAGCACCAGTCCTCAACAAAGTCGGCGCCTTCGTTGCAAACCCGATCATCCGCAATATCATCGGTCAGCCCAAGAGTACGTTCAACATCCGGCAGATCATGGACGAAGGTAAAATCCTCATCGTCAACCTATCGCGCGGGCTTATCGGCGAAGACAACGCCGCTATTCTCGGCGCGTTTCTCGTCACCAAAATCCAGCTGGCCGCCATGAGTCGAGCCGACATACCAAACATCGAGGATCGCAGAGCATTCTATCTCTATGTTGACGAATTTCAGAACTTTGCGACCGATAGCTTTGCCGTCATCCTCTCGGAAGCCCGCAAATACGGCCTCAACCTGACCGTTGCCAACCAATACATCGCACAGTTGCAAGAGAACGTTCGTAATGCTGTTTTTGGCAATGTTGGCACGATGATTTCATTCCGTGTTTCAGCAGACGACGCGCCAACGCTCGCTAAGCAGTTCGAGCCTCAATTTGAACCCGGCGACCTCTTACAGATGCACAACCGCAGTTTTATTATCAACATGGTCATAAAAGGTGAAAAAGCACCGGCATTTAGCGCAACAACTCTCACGATACCAACCTCGCAAACTGATTACTTCTCGTACATCGTCGACAACTCTCGCCGCCTGTATTCACGCGACAGGGCAGAAGTAGAACAGGAGATCAACAACCGTATTTCGCCGTCAACCGCGCCCACTACACCAAAACCGATCGCTGTCAGCGCCATCCCAGCCATGCAGAAACCACCCATGGCAAACGTAGAGCAGGGAGCAGACGTCAAGCCTCCTAAAGAAACTTCGCCGCCTATCCCGGTCAGCACAGAAGAGTCCGCTTCACCAAAATCAAAACGCAAACGCAGTCGCAGCCGTTCCCGGAAGAAAAAGAGTGAGGCAGGGGAGGGCGCCGCCCCTACCACCCCTACCGCGGCCCCCAAGCCAGCGACACTAACGGTTACGCACGACAAACCGTCCCCATCCACACCAACCCCTCAACCAGACAGAAAAGACCCGACTGAACTGAGGCTGAGGCACTAAGAGTCCGGACACCACCAAAGAACCTTAGAAACCCAGGAAAGCAAGGAACCTTAAGTGCACTATTCTGAATTTGAACAAATACCTCCAGATATGCAAGAGGAATTCCTTCGCCGAATAACAGACGAGGACAGACGTGATTTGATAGACCAAAGACCCTACCACATGCAACCGCTTGAGGAAGAGGCTGGGCGTACATATTTTGAGGATCCTGAAGATTTATATCGACATATCCTAAGATATCGAGCACCGGCAGCCATGCCATGGAGAGCCGCTGAAGTCATCGAGCATGAGCTCTCGCATGCACGATACGCGCTTGCGATAGGCGCTCAAGGCGTTAAATACTCCGTGACACTACGTGATCGCTTAGAACCGCTATATGCCCTGCCATTTTATGCCCCTGGAGCCACTCTACCAAACCTCGCTATTTCAGCCGTCTCGGCAAACCCTTATAATTCGTGGAGTTCTTATATTGATCGATGGCAGATGCAACGATATGGCTACGCGTCTCGCCAAGATCTTGCTGAACGTATCCATCGATGGAACGAGCAGAGCTTTGGTATTCAGCTACCAGTGCTCAAAACACCCGAAGAGGCTATGAAGCGTATAGAAATACGCGAACAGCAACGACTCAACTCTACTCTCTAGGTAATTACCCAAGTCGTCAGGGAACTATAAGATACTTCTACCAACTAATAGGTCTGTAAGAATTCAATATAGAACAAAACTAGAACATATAATATACAGTAGATAAACGTACAGCAAGAGTTAACCGGTGGTCCCAAATCAATATGCCAGGAATCTATACGATAGCGTGTAACATGCGGCAGTGGAAACGTAGGAAAGTGATGAGTGTAAAATACGCTGAAATTTTTACTCACTATAAACCGCAAGGAAAGCATAATGAATCAACATTAGTGTATATAGTCTACGTCGCACAATATATCTTTTACGTCATACATAATATACCCCTCGGATGATATGCAATACCCCTCAAACAGGGGAGTTTTGGCGATTATCACCCCGGACTGCCAATGCTCGTCTGTTCTTCGTTGTGACATACCGCTTTTATGTCACTCTACCGGACGCTATCTCCGGGTTGTTGTGTATTTGCACAACACTCGTCTCAAGTTTTCCACACAACCTGCAGTAATGTTTGACTTTTTCACGGTTTTGTTTTCACGCCCCCACTACCACCCTATTTTGACTTTTGTTTGACTTTGTGTTTTTTGTATGTTTTTATATAGTTTAAATATTTCAAAATATAGAACAAAAATAGAACACTATCGAAAGTGCAGGGGTTTCCCTATTTTACTTATAGTATAGTTTTGAACTCACCCGAGCATCAGCGTATGACGGAACTATCCCTTGTTGAGTCAGGTACTTCACACCGTTGACGATATCTGCCACCTGCCCCGCCGGGTCGCGGTCGATATTAGTTTTGATACTAAACGGTTTACCCGCCAGCCAAACATCAACCTGACGGCTCGTCGCTGGAGGCAGTTCAAGCCTTTGAACCGCTAGTTCGTTTTGTTGTAGGAGCGCAACCAGACGACCGATATAGCGGATCATGCGCTCAGAGGCAACAGCGGCCGTACTGGTCGGATCAATCCCTGTATTGTCCTCAACCACAAGTGTCGGCTCGGGACCGTAATTTTTTTGAAAAGCCACGCCGCCGCTGTCGATATAGTATTTTGTTGAACCGATAGTCCAGCTTGCGATAGGCTTTCGAAGCTCGACAGTAACATGCGCTGCCTGAAGCCACGGCCGCGTCGTCACGGTCACAGAGTGCACTTCCGGATATTTCCCCTGCAACTCTCTGAGCAAACCGTCACCGCGCAGGGAGAATGAAAAGCGTTCACTCGGATGCGAAGAAAGATAGTTGTTGATAGTCTGCTGATAACTGGTTACGTCAGCTACCGTTGCGCCACCACCGTCAGTGACGGTAGTCGTGATCATAAAATTATTTAGGAGAAGCAACAAACTACCGGCGCACGTCAAAATAAGAAACAGATATAGTGTGAGGTGACGCTGTTTTTTGCGTAATATATGGTGCTTCAGACGGTCAGACTGGAGGTCGGCATGTTTTCCCGCCACTGTGCGTACCGAGTCAGACGACGACCCGGTCATCGTTCGACTGCGCCGAAATGCGTACGTATCGTCACCGATATGCGGCTGTCTCACCGGTTTTTGTTGTTTTTTAAACAGTCCCACCGCTTGGGCGCCCCTATCGCTTCGCCTTTAGTAATAGTTGCGCCACCTCTTCGGCCGCACCGGGCTTCGCATAAGCAGAGATGGCCGTAGACAACGCCTTCATGGTTTCTGCACTCCGAAGGAGCTCCCTGATCGCCTCGTACAGCACTTCTGGATTACCCGCAAGCTGTTCGTCGCGGAGCATTCGCACGGCACCATCTTTCTCGTACGCCTCAGCATTTTCAAGCTGGTCTCCTAACGAACTATTTGGGATGATGATCGATGGCTTGGCTGCCGCAGCTAGTTCCTGTAGCGTTGTTGCACTTGCGCGAGTTACGACAACATCCGCCGCTCCGAATACGGACGCTAAGCCGTCGTAAACAAACGGAACGGCCGTATACCGCGCGTCTTGCGGCAACTCTTTTGATAATTCCGGAAATACCGTCTTACCGGTCACGTGATAAACATCGTAGCCCGTCGTAAGAAGTTGAGGGCCGACCTTCAACATAGCTTGATTGATATCTTTCGCACCGAGCCCTCCCCCGGTCACAACGACGAGAGGTCGGTCGGCGTCATGTCCGAGCGCTTTTTTCGCCTTTTTCTGCTCAGCTGACGTATACGGGTGATACTCGCTCCCTACCGGAACACCCGTGTAGTGAGCGATTTCAGCATTGTACCGGTAATTTTTCACCGGCGTTCCGGTTGCGATGAGTGTTGCCCAGCGTGACAGAACACGATTTGTTAGCCCGGGGCGGGCATCAGAATCATGGATAACAAGAGGCACTTTCAAGAGATGAGCAGCATAGCCAACCGGTAGCGACACGTAACCGCCCTTTGCAAATACGACGTCCGGTTTGAACCGTTTTAGCAGGCGAATACTCTGTGCAACACCGCCAGCAACCTTAAAAACATCCACCATATTGCGGCCGCCGATATCTGGTCGAAGTACTTGCTTCCAGAGTGCTATATCCATATAACGGCGAAATTTTCCCGCCGTAACAGTTCGTACCGCGATAGGTACCGCCGCTCGAGCGACTAGTCCTTCAGTCTGCTTTAAAAATGCCTTGTCAGTGACAAACATCACAGAAAGATCAGGCTGATGCCTGGCGAGTTCATTGATAACGGCGAGAACCGGCGTAACGTGGCCGCCCGACCCCCCGCCGACGCACAGTAGTTTCACTGCTGCCCTCCTGTTGAATTATTTCCTTATGAGTAGTATACCGCGAAATGTAAAAGACGACACCTAGACCAAGTGAAGTAAAGAGTAAACTAGTTCCGCCGAAGCTAAGGAATGGCAGTGTCACGCCGGTCAGCGGAAAAATCCCGGTCATTGCACCGATATTGACGATGATATGCGACGCAATGAGGCCGAAAATTCCCGCGACAATCAGCCGGTCGGTAACATCAACAGTGTGTTCGGCAACGAGTAAAACGCGTCTAAGCAACCCGCCGAACAACAGCATGATAACGATGAGTCCGACAAAACCGAACGTTTCGCCTAAAATGGCAAATATCGAGTCATTCACCGCCTCTGGTAGATATCCGAAGGCTTGAATCCCCTGCCCCAGTCCCTTACCAAATAACCCGCCCGACCCGAGCGCGATCATCGCCTGTTCAATGTGATACGACGAGGCGTCGCTCACCTCTACCGTGTTTGATGTATGTTGTAAAAATGTCATTACTCGTTCGATACGATGTGGCGATGTGATGATGAGGAGAATACCGAGACAAAGAGCACCGATAACACCGATAGTCATCCAGCGTTTATCGACTCCAGCGGCAAACAACAGCGCGGCAAACGCCCCGATAAGTGTAATACCGGTTCCCATATCCTTCTGAAAAACGATGATGAACAGTCCCGCAACGGCTAGTAAAATACCAAGTGGTAAAAACGTTGTTTTTACATCGTTTAGCTTCCCTTTGGCGATCTGCCGACCGAGAAACGTCGCGACGTAGATGATAAATCCGAACTTGAGTAGTTCAGCCGGCTGAAATGACATAAAACCGAGGTTAAACCACCGTACTGCGCCGTTAGTTTTTATGATCAGGCCATCATCCATGACAAGCCCAAGTACTGCGAGAAGCGTGCTCGCAGCAATACCCGCAAGCAGGAGCGGCCAAGCGTATTTCTTCCAGTATTTAACAGGTAAAAAACCTGCGACTGTAAATACCACTAAGCCCGCCGCAAGGCTGATGAGTTGGCGCTGCATAAAATACGAAGCTTCAAGCGAACTGTTTGTGTTTGCGTTTATCAGCTCGGCCCGCGCCGGACTGATAGAGTACAGCACAACCAGCCCGATCAGCATCAGCAAACCCATAAATAGCACTATCTGATAATCCGGCCGGTGGCGACGCACCAGAGGGGCCGACGAGTCAACTGGAGCGGGTTTTGGCCGCCAGACGCGCATCTAAATATTTCCTCCTGCGAGTGCAAGCAAAAGCCCGAGAAACCCAACAACCGCACCGATAACCCAGAACCGCATAGTGACTTTTGTCTCCGGCCAGCCCGACGCCTCAAGATGATGATGGATCGGTGCCGAGAGAAAAATCTTTTTCCCGAAGAACTTTTTAGACGTAATCTGAAGCAAGCTCGAGCCAGCTTCGAGAACAAACACCAGCCCGATAACCGGGAGTAACAGTAGTGTATTTGTCAGCATAGCGATAACCCCGAGCGTGGTTCCGAGCGCAAAACTACCGACATCACCCATGAAAAAGCGCGCCGGATAAATGTTAAACCATATGTAGCTGAGTAGCGCGCCGAGTATCGTAAAACAAAAACCGGCGATACCATAGTTTCCCTGCAAAAGCGCGATGATACCGAAAAAGCCGTATGCTTGCGCCAAAAGCCCTCCGGCCAGCCCATCGAGTCCGTCGCTGATATTGACAGCATTTCCCGTTGCAACAACCGCAAAAGCAAAGATCGGTATGATCGCCCAGCCGATTTCGAGCGGCCCGACAAACGGTATGTGCAGCGTTGAGTACCCGAGTTTTGTAAAGAAATACCACGCCGCAACGACAGCAACAGCGGTAATCATGCCAAACTTCAAGCTTGAGCGCAGCCCGCCGACACCGACGCCCCCGCCCCGAATGTTGATGATATCGTCGATAAGCCCAACAACCGCACCGCCAACAAGCGCTGCAAGCGGCAACCATGTCTGTCGCCTGTCGAGGTTTGCAACAACTGTGATAAGTATCACGACAACCACCGCGATGATACCAGCCATCGTCGGTATGTGTCGTTCGTGCTTTTTTTTATGCAGTTTCGCAAAGATAGCGAGCGGATTTCCACCCATATCTGTTTCGCGCGGCCGTTTCCAGAACCGATACCGGTACGCAACATACGTATATAACGGCGTGAGCGCCATAGAAAACAAAAATGCCGCCATAGCAAGCACTGTTAGTTTGACTAGCGCGTCCGTGATCTGTGATACCAGTAGTGCTTCGCCCATACTCCCCCTTAATTCGGTGCTATTCCGTCATAGTTTATAAGCCAGCGAGCCAGTTCGCCAAACATCGTGTTCGCTTCGATAGACCCCGCGAAAGTGCCCCCTTGGGCGTAATCCATGCGTATCATTATGACATAGTTTGGCGTGGCGTTTGCGCTGCCACCGACAAAGCCGAGGTAACTACCGATAGTCAAGTCAGATGTATACTGACCGGTTTTGGGATCGATCGTCTGAGCTGTCCCTGTTTTGCCGCCGATATAGTAGCCAACCGGGTCGGCAGCTCGACTAACGCTGTTATCATGACGGGTATGGTACACAAGTTCACGCATCTCAGCTGACGTTTTACTGCTTACGACACTAGCCGCAACAACCGTCGATGCCTGTTTTTGTATGGTCCCATCGCTGTTTTTCGTCCCATATACAAGCGTCGGTTTGTAGTATGTCCCGCCGTTTACCGTCGCCGAAAATGCCGCCGCAACTTGCAGCATGGTCGTCGTCATACCCTGGCCAAACGACATATTGGCATAGCGAACGTTATTGCCCTGTTCGTTATCTGGCGAGTACATCACCCCTTCGGCCTCACCAGACTGCTCAACTCCAGTTGTCGTTGCAAGACGAAAACGATTTGCAAAATAATCATAAAGTTTGTCGCGGCCAGTCTTATTGATCGCTCCGCCGCCAAGTGACCGAACGACGCTTACCGCACCGGTGTTAAACGAATACAGCAATGTTTGCTGCGTTGTTGGACTCGTGATGCCGTTTCGGATCACGTTGCATATCGTTGACCCGTCGATTGTCATACAGCCTGTCGGGTTTGGCGATGTCGATGTCGGTGTGATCACCCCCGCATCAAGCCCTGAAGCCACTGTCAACGTTTTCATCACCGACCCAGCCTCGTACGCGTTGCTTATAACGCGGTTCTGGAAAAGACTGTAGTCGGTCACCGTCGAATACTTACTCGCATCATAGGTTGGATAATTTGCCATGGCAACGATCTGACCAGTGCTCGGATCCATCACTACAGCACTCGCGTTAGTTGGATGAACTTTATCGAAATGTGCTTGTAGCGATGTCTCTAGTTGAAACTGGATATTCCGGTCGACGGATAGGACGAGCGTGTCGCCGTTTTTTGCGGCCACTTCCGTGTTGTCGTCGCCAATAGTCAGTGGTATCCGCCGCACATCAGCTACCGACTGCAACACGCCGTTTGTACCGCCCAGACGAGCGTCAAGCGCTCCTTCAACTCCGTACTGGCCCTCGCCATCGGCGTTAACATAGCCGAGCAGTTGCGATGCAAGCGCTCCTTCTGGATACACCCGCTTCGACCCTTTTTGCAGCCCGATGCCCGCCAGATCCTCTTTCTGTATCAACTCTGCCTGCGTTCTCGTTACTTGACGCGCCAGGACAAGATACCGCCGTGATGTATCGCTCAGGTAACCAAACGCGTCGTTCAGCACTTCCCCGCCGGCTACGCGTTGCAACACCTCTTTGACTTTTCCGGTATCTTTTACCTCGTGCGGATCGGCAAATACCGTATACACTGTTTCATTTAGCACCAGCGGAGCAGTGCCATTCGCGCCATCTCGAGCTAAGATATCGCCTCGCTTCGCAAAAATCGTGTTTTTGGTAATTTGCGACTGTTTTGCAAGCGCCACATAACGATCATGCTGCAAAACCTGCACATCAAACAATCTGAGTGCAAATATCAAAAATGCCAGCGCAACCAGCCGACCAAGCCAGACAGTACGCCCCTTGACATTCTGAAGATATGAACTCAGATTAAACATAATTACGTTCTTCTATATAGTATAACAGCTAAGAAACCAGACAATTAACGCCCCTCTCGTATTGAAGCGGCGTTAACTGCTAGTTTGTTGCCGAAGCCGTGCTGGCCGGAGCCGTCATCGCCCTCGCAACATTACTGTCTTTGACAGTGGTAAGTGCCTGCAAACGTGCATTTTCGATCTCAAGATCTTGCTGCTCGGCCGCAAGCGAGGCAAGCGTATCGTTTTGCTGCTGCAATGTATAGCCGAACGTGCTGGATTTTGTTACCTGCGAGAGATAAATAAGTCCAAGCACTGCGACCATAAGCGCTACGACAACGGTATGGGTTATGGGGCCCATACGCGCCGGAGCAGCATAAGCAACAGTATTTTGATTGCGCTGCCACTTTGTGGTGGTGTCCCGCCTGGCACGAAACTCAGCCGCGCCGGGAGGAGTGCGGAAATATGACATAGTGTGGTGGTTTAGTAGTTTTTATTTCGCGCCCGCCTCGACCAGCACCAGGCATGCCGGAGCCGGTCGATGGGGCCTAAAAGGGACTTACTACGCGCGTTTAACGACGCGTACTTCGACCTTCTGGGCGCGTGACTTATTCACGATTTGGATAGCCATCGCTCTGTTACCCTTTCTTTCGCTTACCCTGTTTTGGAGTAAGAAAATGTTTATTTTTTCACTGCGGCCCGAAGCGAAGCGCTTCTGGCGCGCGGATTGGAATCGTCCACAAGCTTCCCGCGAATAGCTTTTTTCGTGAGCAGGCTGAGGCTCGCTTCGTAGCCAGCGTTCGCCTGCTCGGCGAAAAAGCGTTTCACTCGCCTGTCTTCCAGGCTATGAAAGCTGATGATTGCAATTCGTCCTCCTGGGGTCAGGAGTTCTGGTACAACTTCGAGTAGTTTCTCGAGCTGTCCCAGTTCGTCGTTGGTGACGATCCGAATTGCTTGAAAGGTGCGCGTCGCTGGATGCGTTTTTTGGTACGCCCCGCGATGAGTGCTCAGTATGACGTTGGCAAGTTGTTCCGTAGTTGTTACTGGTCGAGCCCGAATGATCGCCGTAGCTATCCTCAAAGCTTGCTTTTTCGGTTCTTCACCGTATAGCTCCAGTAGTTCCGCGAGCTCCGTTTTCGACGTGCGATTTACAATATCAGCGGCTGATCGCTGCTGACGTTGGTCCATGCGCATGTCGAGCGGACCATCTCGTTGTAACGAGAACCCACGAATTGCCTTGTCAAGTTGCGGTGACGATACCCCAAGATCAACAAGGATCATATCAAACCGTTTCCCCGCCTCAGACGCTTCTTGAGCGTACTCAGCATATGAATCATGTATAACACTTGCTCCACGTTCAGCAAACGGTTTCAGCGCGTCGACAGCCATCTGGTCGCGGTCCACGAGAACTGCCCTTTCGGGAGCCTGTGTATGCGCCAAAATAGCCCGAGCGTGTCCGCCGTAGCCTGCAGTAAGATCAAGATATGATTCACCGGGCCGCGGAGCAAGTTGCTCTACGACCTGTTTAAGGAGAACGGGTATATGAATATGGAGTTGTTGTGGTGGAATATTTTTACTCATATATTAGACCTCTCCCTATTTTAGCGTGCTTTTGCCGTTGTGCCAAAAGGCACAAGCCGCGCAAGCGAGCCTTTAGGAGGAGGAAGCTGCTGACGAATTTACTTCGTCGGTAGCTGGAGGGGCAAGCCCCTCCTCTAACGAGGTCACCTAACTGACAGCCAGTTTTTTGTTTTCGCAGATATTTTTGTTTTAGTGTGTCAATGGAGTTGTTGTGGTGTGAAACAGATCAAGCGTACTTGTCTGCTCCGGAGATTCCCACTGACTAAAAAGAGAGAGTGAGAGAGACTTATGTGTGAGGTGGAGTTTTTTGGGAGGTGTTTTTTAAAAAACGAATGAACAAAAGCGGTGATTTCAGAAGTCGCTTTTTTCTTCTGCTGACTGCCAGATAGTTGACCTCGTGGGTGTTCTCTATCTGGTGTTACATGCCAACTTGTCAATGTACGTGCTTGTACCGAAGAACTACGCTTTTCTCAGCCGCCAGTACTTGCCTGCCCGGACCGCCACGACATCGCGTGACATCCCGGCATAGTCGAGCAAGTGCTGCTCTAGCGTTATCCGTCCCTGCTTCTCATCGGGCAGTACGTCGACTTTGCCTTCCCGGAACTGAACATTCAGGTCCGCGACGCGTTCGTCGAGTATATCGCCGTTGAGCGCTGGTTCAACATCGTTGTTCCAGACAACTGACGGATACATATGCAGGTACTCACCGAAGCCTCTTGTGATAACGACGCCGCCTGCGAACTCAGCTCGAAGCTCCGCCGGTATGGTTAACCGCCGCTTATCGTCAAGCTTTCGTTCAAAATAGTCGACCGTTGCCACTTTTGGCTACCGTAACATCCTGCTTTTTTAAGGTTTGTAGTTCCTGTGGTGGTTTTTCTTTTTGCCCGCCAGCCTTTTTATTTTGCCGGGCCGGTGGGTGCCACTGAAAGTAGTGTACTACCCACTGCTACCCACATGCAATAGTTTTTTCAAAGAAAATACCCACATATTGCCATTTTCAACCGACAAACTGTGGAAAACTTACACGCATAACAGCGGTAGCTCCCCTGCCGAGTCACATGACGAAAAATGATGTATTTCTGAGCTATGCAACTGCAACAACAAGCCAAGTAACGAAAACTGTCAGGTTTATCAACAGTGAAATAATCACCATCGAATACTTAAGATCCTGGAGAACTAGTGCATTGACCTCTGTTATGTTGTAGTGCTGTGTTGGTTTTGTGATGTGTACCATATATCCATCTTAGCATAAGCTTGATATATTGTCAAGTATTGTGTTTCTCATCTGTTGACGAATGGTTAGTATATTGTTTCGCAATGTTTGCCTCACCCGCCCCTTTTCTGGTCAAATAACCGAAAACGCCCGTGGAAAACTCCTCAAGCGCTGTGGGTAAAACTATATTGCACGAAATCTTCTCTGTTAAAGAAGACTTTTTTGAGATTCATTCTTTTTGAGATTGAGTCTTCTTACGCTGGTCTTGTTTGTGCGAGAGATCCAAGCTGTAGCAGTTCACACCATACTCGTATTGCTGGCGGTGCGGTGTTTGGGGTTATAACGACTTGCCCCGTAGTATTGCCAGATACAGTCCAAGTGATACTTGATGTGCCGAGTGTTGGACTGCTTGTCCCCGCACTTACGATACTACTGACTGTTCCAGTTGCTCTAGTTGCATAGGTAGTGGCATTATTGTTAGCCGAAAAGGTTATATCCCAACGTATTGCACCATCTTCGGTTAGTACCGTAACCTTGCCACTAGTGATACCTCCATGGATTGGGATAGTGATAACACCGGTGGCGGCGACATACGTAACACCCGCTTGATGAGCGGCTCCGTTGCTGGCAGGGACGAAAGCGTGTTGGACAAAACCACCACTACCACGAGCTGACTCGTTACTACGAAAGGTAGTTACGCTAGTGCCTTCGACATGAGAAACCGCTCCACTGGCGGTTGTTGACATACCCTCGGCGTGTGAAAGAGGTCCGTTTGCAGTAGTTTGCTGACCCTCTGCGTGAGAACTCGGTTGACTAGCGATCGTCCCATACCCTTCAGCGTGCGAACTGGTTCCACTGGCGGTAGTGTCTTGACCCTCTGCGTGGGAATTTACACCACTGGCAGTCGTATGGTTGCCCTCCGCGTGAGCAATGCTGCTACTCGCCACAGTATCTTGACCCTCTGCGTGGGAATTTAGTACCACTAGCAGTCGTATGGCTGCCCTCGGCATGAGCAGAGGGGCTACTTGCCACAGTTCCACTACCTTCTGCATGAGAACCTGCTGCAGATGCCGTCGTGGTCATTCCTTCCGCATGCGCTCCAGCATGAGTCGCTCTTGTGCCATCACCTTCAGCGTGTGCTGCATAGAAAGTCGCCTCTGTATTTGCCCCCTCCGCATGTGCTCCAGGAGCACCAGTCGTTGATGCGGTTGTCCGGAACCCCTCCGCATGCGAATTATTCCCACTCGCCGTTGCCCCCCGTCCCTCCGCCCAGGAGTCCTCTCCACTAGCCGTCAAATTCGATCCAGCCACCGGAGCATACTGAAGTCTGAGATCTGTCTCTAGTGCATCTACAAGATCAGGTGATGTTATATCTCCTGTTAGTGTAGCTACAGAACTAACACCAGCTGAGTTTAGTTTGTCTACTACTTCCGGTGCAAGATTAGCTTCTGTGACAGAATCATTTGCAATAGTAATACCAGTAACAGCATTATCCTTTAGCGTACCATCTGCTTTATGAGCTGCTGAGAGATAGTCGTTGAGGATTTGGCCCCATGCACCGGCGTCTTGTCCTGGGGTGGGTAGTCTTGTCATGGTATTGTTGGTTCCTCCTTATGAAAAGTAATGTGTCTCATACCGATAAGCAAGGTGATTGTACTAGTGCTTATTGTTACTTTTATGGTACCCCCCCCCCGGAGAGGGTGTCAAGAGGAGAAAGCCTTCCCTACCCTTGCATGCGCTCGAACAGCCAGTTATTGGCATGAACCCAGTTTTCGAGTGTGCCGCTGTCTAAGTATTCGCCCTCTGCGGGAACAACCTTCATGGCTCCGCCAGCCGATACATAGTGATTTATCGGCTCGGTGATCAGGTATTCACCAGAGGTGATGGTCGTTTCGAGATAGGCTTCGGTGAGTTTCAAAAGTTTGTAGTCAAACACGTACTTACTGATATTGATCATGTCGCTCGGAGCTTCTTCGGCCGACGGTTTTTCATGGATACTGACAAAATGACCCGCCTCGTCAGCTTCGATAACACCGTACGACGGCAGTTTTTCGCGTTCGACGCGGATGCCCATCATAGCTGAGCCGCCCTGGCTCGCCGCCTCGATAAGCCGCGCTATCTCGGAACCGGTTTCGCTATAAACACAGTCGTCGCCGCCAAGCACGACGATCGACTCGCCTTCCGGGATCATCGGCGCAACACGTCCGACAGCGTCAGCGGTGCCGCGGTTGCCGTAGTTCGGCTGCGTGACATAGTGAAACTTGACGTCAGGCGGGGCGATGAGCGGCAGGAGGTTGTCTTTGCCGTTGCGCATGAGGTAATCTTTGAGATCGATATTTGTTCGGTAGTAGTCGCGAATCTGCGTGCTTTGTTCGCTCACGACAAAATATATATCCGTGATACCTGCCGCTATACAGTCCTGAACAGTGTAGTCAACCACCGGACGGTTGCCAAACGGCAGCATGCACTTTTCTATCGTCTTTGTGACCGGCAGGCGCCGCGTCCCGTACCCCGCAACCATGATAACCGCTTTTGTAATACTCATATCGTCTCCAACTCCCTAAAATTGTATGGTAAGTATAGCATCTCTCGCCGCATACAGACTACCGACTACGGTAACGTTTGACGGCAACATCACACCAACCGGAAGTTGCTGCGACGGAAGCAATGGCTCATCCGGATCCCGGTACCAGTAGCCAGTTGCTTGCTCACCGAGCCGTTCCAGCCCGGCAAGCGCCTTGCCTTTATCCTCGACAAGTACGACGTGAGTAGCCGTGAAGTCACTCGGCGCGTTTCGAACCCACGGAAGAACGAATATACCCTGGCTGGCATCAAACGACTCAGCGAGCAGCTCGCCTTTGTCTTCCCTGTCGGTAATCTCAAAAAGGTCGTGCTGCGCGTCGATCCCAGTTATACCACGCAGTTTTGCAAGTTGCATCTCTTCGCCGCCTCTGGTCAGGACGACTCTGTTTTCCGCGGGAATCGCCGTTATCAGCTCGCGCGCACCCGGCGTGAGTAGACAACGCTCGTCATCATATGGTACGTCTCGTCGCAACGCCGCCTCCGCTTCAACAGCCTGTACTACCTGGTCAACAAGTGTCTCGCCGTAGCTGGAGCGAAGTGCGCTAAAGGCATCGAACGAACCCCCGCTCAGCTCTGCCTGTTCTTTCATTTTGATGATCTGCTCTCGCCCGATACCGCGGGACTCGAGTTGTTCGTATACTATATCCATGAAGCGTTCTGTGCGCCAAAGGGTTCGGTCGCCGTCGAGAAATACAAGTCGGCGTCCGCTCGTCATACCTCAAGAATCCTCATGAGCTGCGCTGCAACCTCATCGGCATTATGCCGGATGAACGTACGCGGTACTTTTATGGTTTCAGCCTTATCTGGCCCTCCGGTCACCTGCCCCAAAAGATCAGCTCCGACAGCTTCGTACGGTGCGCTGCGTAGGTTTTCTTCGTCGATAGCGACCATCGCCGAATCTTCCTCTTTGTACCGTTCAAGAAGCGCTGCGTCCGGCATCTGCTGGTTATAGAGCACTGCGTCCAGAAAACCATGACCGCCAAATCGTTCTATCTCGGCAGCATGATCCGACACTGTAAAATTGTCCGTCTGACCATGTTTTGTCACCAAGTTGCATACATAAACGACCGTTGCTTTTGTTTCATATAGTGCCCGGCCAACACCATCTATGACGAGTAGCGGCCCGAGCGACGTATAGAGGTCACCGGCCGAGATCACGACGAGATCTGCCTCTTTTATGGCGTCGATCGCTGCTGAATTTACCACTGGTGCTGGTACGAGCGACAGCTCAGCCTTTCTCGGATCGTTTTTAAAATGTTCTGCGTCTATAACCCTCTCGCCGTGCAGGATCACGCTCATATCCGGCCATTCCATCTTCAGACGCACATCGTCGAGTGTTGCCGGTATGACTGTGCCGCGAATCCGCAAAATCTTACTAGCCATCTCGACCGCTTCAGCAAAACTTCCGGTCGTTTTTTCAAGCGCGGTTAGGAAAAGGTTCCCGAACGAATGCCCGCCGAACGTCCCCTCTTCAAACCGGTAGCTGAAAAGTTCACGAAGTTTCGGTGAGTCGCTCAGTGCCACGAGACACTGACGCACGTCGCCGGGCGGCAGAGCGCCGAGCTCGTCGCGTAGCACCCCAGTCGAACCGCCGTCGTCAGCCATGTTTACTATAGCGCTTAGACACTTTGTAAACTTTTTTAGTGCCGACAGCATAACAAAACTACCCGTTCCACCGCCTATAACTACTACTTTTTTATCCGTGACCGCCTGGTTCATCTACAGTCCTCTCGCCTTTTTTACAATCGCCGCGTAGTATACAGCGCTCTTTCTGGGTTTACGCTGCAAATTATTGTCATAATCCACCTCAACGAGCCCAAAACGCGGCCAGCGTCCATACGCCCACTCGAAGTTATCGAACATACTCCAGTGTAGATACCCCTGAACATTAACGCCCTCGTCGAGCGCTAACTGCACGGCGCGGATCGTTTCATTGAGCCAAGTTTTACGGTATGCATCATGCGCATCTGCCACGCCAGTCTCCATAACAAGAAGTGGCTTCCGGCGTTTGCCGAGTCGACGAAGAACATGTAGCAAGTTTGCCGGGCGCATCTCCCAGCCGAGATCGCTATTTGCTGTGTCGTCATGGACAACTTTAAACCCGTCGTATGTGTCGGTAAAATAATAGTTCACCCCTATAAATGCTGTTTTGCGTCCAACGTAACCGAGCACTACACCATCGCGCAACAGATAGTCGAGCCAGACCGCAAAACGACTAAGAAACCGTTCGTTTGCTGGTTGAACGCAAACATAATTTTTTACAAATCCGACATGAAAACGGCGTGAACGGCGCTTTGCGAGCATGTAAATTTCCTTATGCGCTTTGAGGTGGTTACGATATACCCAAATCATTTTGAAAAGCGAATGCGCCCCAGGCGGATGATCTTGAAACATATACCCATGGCTCGCGACCGTATCCGGTTCGTTGATAGTCGTGATAAGTCGTATATCCGCGCCAAGTTCCTCGAGTACTTTGTCAGCAAAACGAACAAAATATTTAATATTTCCAGCCCGTGCGAATCCGCCTTTCTTTGCAAACCACACCGGAGTTGTCCAGTGATACAGCGTTATGAGCGGCTCTAGTCCTCGTTTTTTCAGCGCCGCAATATACTGCCGGTAGTGTTCTACTTCCGCAGCATCCCAGACACCTTCTTCTGGTTCGATACGCGACCATTCTATACTGAAACGAAACGCGTTGAAGTGCATTTTTTTCATGATGTCAAAGTCGCTTTCGTAGCGGTTGTAATGGTCGATAGCCCGGCCCGAGATGTAATTTTCAGGTGATATCGCGAGTTTTTCTATATCCGGCCACGCGTCCAGATGCCCTATCTTATACTTTGCCGCACTTGCAAACGCTTTGGCATTTTCAAGCTCCCAAACCGTCCAGTTGTTGTGATTGCCGCCTTCTACCTGGTGCGAGCTGGTTGCAGCGCCCCACAAAAATCGTTTTGGAAACTTCAGCTTCAGAGTATCTTTCGCCATACCAGACAGTATACTGTTTTCGCCGGCTAAGCGCTACCACGCGTCCCGTTATACGACGCGGCTAAGCAGGCTGATAAGCAGCCAGAACCACAGCAGCGCCACAAAGCCGAGAAGGACAGCTGCAAGCCCCTTGCGCGCCACCCTGCCGCCTATGAGTAAAACGACGAGTACGACAAGCGGCCAAATAGGCAGTACGACCAGCCAAAGCAAATAGCCGATAACCACTCGTTTCACTTTTGACCAGTGTTCAAATTCATTCTTCGTGACTGGCAGTCGCCCAAGCAGATAATTAGCGCCTCGAAGTACCATGTTCTCTTTTTCGCGTACGACCTCCACTTCATCAACTTGCGTCGACGACCCGCTTCCGCCTGCTGTGTATCTGTAGATCTTCTTCTCGCTTGCCATAGTTTTCCTCCTTATTTCACGCTTGCAGTACTTGGGTGTAGCAGCATCCATTCGCCCTCGCCAACAACCGTTACATCACTATCAACCACCCGAACCGCAGAGTTATCATCGAGAATATATGCCGAAATACCCGCTCTGTCAACTACTTGCTGGATCATCTCCTGTGTAATATCCGCAAACTTTGCCTCGCCGTTCATATGCGGTCGAAGCATAAAATCAACCAAGTCAAGCGTCTGAGCAGACGACCGGCCTTCTGGACCGAGCTCTTCAAGTTCTTCATCAGAGATACCTGGTTGTCGCATAGCAAAGGAAACCGTAAGAAGCTTCGGCGTTACTATCATACTGCCGGCACTTATACCTGCATACACTTTTGACTCAAGCAGTCGCGGAATGAGCTCAGTCAGTCCCTTCTGTTGCATCAGCCAGCTCAGATAAAACGTCTGGCCGCCGCCAACAAATATCACATCGACAGTTTCGAGCTGTATGGCAATTTCTTCCGGAGTTAAGTCGGCAAGCGAGATGATAGCGACTCTCGCACCCCTGTTTTTCAGCCGATACATATCATCGATAAGCCACCACTTGTTATCGCTCGTGTCGCCAAACGCGGCACTTGGGATAAAACCGATCTTCAACTCGCTAAATGGCTTACCCGCGAGGCCTGAAAGCTCATCCGCGAGCGTGTCATTTGTGATCCCGCCAGATGTTAACAATAATTTCATATACTCTATTTTACACGAGTGTGCCATGCGGCATGGCAATTTCGGCATATGGCGTTATTTGGCTCGACATAGTTGCAACAATTTTTGCTGCAACTTTCTGCGGGTCATTGAACGACGCATAGTCGTCCGGCTGGTGACCGTCCCAAAACGGCGTCTTCGTCGCTCCAGGCAAACAGAGTAGCACCTGAGCGTTACTGTTCCGACCTTCAGCTTCCATGCCGAGACTGCGCGCAAAACCCACCTGAGCATGCTTTGTCGCCGCATAGACCGCTTCGTCGGCCCGTGGTTTTACACCGCTCGTCGAGCTGATAACAACCAGTTTTCCGACCGCTTCTTGCTCTGTCATACGCTGCCACGCCCACTGAACAAGCGGCAGTGCTCCGGCAAAATTTACTTCCGCCATACTTCGAATATCCGGTTGTTCGGCAAAGTTACCGCGCCATATATACCCAGCCGACCAGACGAACGATTCCAACACTTCGCCTTCCAGCTGCCGACCACACTCCCCAACAGCCCAATCCACCGCGGCTCGATCATACACATCAAGTTCAAATCCTTCACCATGCTGCGCCGCATCGTAAAACCGCCCAACAACCACTGCACGGCCTCCATCGGCACGAAACAGCCGCGCCATCTCAAGCCCCAGCCCACTCGTGCCTCCGAAAATAATATGCATATGTTTATTGTACTATGAAACGAGAGAACTACAGCACGACAGCATCTTCGCCGAAATGTTTTTGCAGGCGCAAAAGGATCGACCGTTCGTGCCGTCCAAGTTGTTTACTGAGGTTCTTGACTGATTCGCCAGTCTGAAATCCCTGCTTTAACTGTTCATCCTGTTCATGTGTCCACGGACGATACGCATTTGGATGTTTCGCGCGCATCTTCTCGAGCCGCTCCGCCCACGATGACGCTTTCTTCTCCTTCAGAGCGACCTTTTTCGTCTCCTCTTTTTGACGTTTCAGCGCCCTTGCTCGCAAATGTTCAAACCGTGCATGATCATCTGCTGCCTTTTTGCGCAGCGTTGTGTCAATCCGTAGCGCTTCGTCGCTCACCCTGAGTGCCATCTGGTTGATACCGACCAGACTCAAACCGTCCAGACTGCGCACTCGGCTGAGCGCGACATAGCCCATACCTTCAACAAAAGCTTTTCGAAGATCAATCCGTGCCGCATCAAGTGTCATGCCCTGAGACTTGTGCACAGTGATCGCCCACGCAAGACGCAGCGGCACCTGGCTCAGACCAGCCCGTTTTTTATCACCATCACGCAGCTCCCACGTGTCAGGTTTCATGGTCACAGTACGACCACTCAAAAATTCAACAACCGGATAATTCGTCACCTCTTCAAACGCTTTCACAACACCTATCGAACCATTGACATACTTTCGTTCAGGGCTATTTTTGATCGCCATAACGAGCGCGCCCTGCTTTAACACAAGCCGCTCAGGTGCTATACAGGAACGTTTCAGCGACGCGACATAGTTTTCCTTACCGGTTGTGGCGGCCATATATACCTGCTCTTCACCATCGAGCGCATCAAGTTTTTGTTGATTTATCCTGTCGACATCGACATTGACCGTATGCAGCTCTGTGACATCGCCAATATACGTATCGACACGACCAAGCAGCGTCTCAGCGTGTCGCCGTCGTATATCGCCACACCTGAGCGCATTTAAGATACCAAGCAGCACTTCATCATCCTGACGATACTGCTCCGCGAGGTAACACACCACTGGGTTGAGTTGTTCCCAGACCACCGCATTTACTACAAAGCTACCCTCCCTGGCGTCTTGACGATTCACCGGCGGCAGTTGGAAAAAATCACCGCACAGCACAACCTGTATACCGCCAAATGGCCGCTCGTCATCTCGAACTTTGCGCGCAACGAGATCGACCATATCGAGACGATAGTCGTGCAACATGGAGATCTCATCGATCACTAGCACATCAGTTGTCTCGATGATATCCCGCCGGCTTTTGAGCAGATAGTCCTCAAAGTCTTCTGGTAATTCATCATGCACACCTATCCCGCTCCACGCGTGAATCGTTGTCCCGCTGATATGCGTTGCTGCAAGACCCGTCGTCGCTGTCACTGCCACATGCTTTCCTGATTTTTTCGCCCGGCGAATAAACTCGTTCAAAACATACGTCTTGCCCGACCCCGCCGCTCCAGTCAGTAAAACATTGTGACCATCGAGCAAAATCTCAAGCGCAAGTTGTTGATCCATGACGACCAAACCCCTCCACGTATCCGATACTATACATACGCATATTTTAAGCGTTCAACAGCTAAAAATCCAGCTCGTTTGCTACTCATCGCTAGGTGTATGCCGACCAGCTACAAACCCGGCGACAACTCCACGTGTCGCGTTGAGGACACCGAGTACACGGGCTCCCCATCTACGCGGTCTACCTTCTCCATTCATCTCCTCAAGCATTTCACACATTCGCAGCATATACCCTTTCATCTCGTGTATATCCTGATCGCGGTAAATCCCTTTCATCAGTTCCCGTAGAGTTTCAACATCTTCATCGAGTAACTTCATAAAGTATAGTCCAATTTCATCCGGTAGTTCTTTGTCGGAGTTACTCGCAACCGCGATCCCCGCAACCCGTTTGATGGTCTTCTTTAGTCTAGCGCAGGCAAACAGTCCATTCTCACTGAACGCCAGTTGAAGATCCGACACGCGGGCGTTCGTCCGCTCGGTTATAAATATACTTGCAAAGGCCAGAAAATCTTCTTTGTTTTCTTCTCCATAATATTTATACATACCCTGAAGAGTCGCTACAAAGTTTTCTTTTATCAAATCAGTTAGTTCATCTAGTGTATCGTCATCCTCCTGACGTTCATCATCGGATTTCTGTATGTCTACCATACTTTGAACATGCAGCATAAACTGCTCTTCGTTATGAAGATACTCCGCATATGCCGGAAAAAGTTCCTGGCTCTTCCTGGGCGGCAACTTTATCTCGGAAAGTGCATTCTCCTCTTCTTTGCTCAGCGGCCGAATCCGCCCCATTTTATCGTAGTACCGCGCTACATCAGCACTATCGCCAAGCCGGGTTACCTGCGGCTCGTCGGCACCAGTAGAAGTAGACTGCTTTTTGTCGTCGCGCTTCCCATCGCCCGGATCATCAACTTCAACAGCCACTTGCGACCCAACCTTTCTAGCCACCCGTTTTTAGTTATCTCGAGATTATACCACTTTCGTCAGAGGTATGTAAAAGCAAGTACAACTACCCAAAAGCTGGCGAAATACGCCAACTGACCGTATAGAAAAAAATTTCGAGCTTTCGGCACAAAGAAAAGTAGTGAGAAGATGATTGCCGTGATCACCATAAACACGGTAACGATAACACGTTGTACAAAAGTTACTTCAACTGTAGCCGTCAAAAGAATAGCCATGACAGACAAGGGTATTATGAAGGCGATACCGTAGGCACCTACGTTATGGATAGCCATAGAACGGCCAGTTGTCGCTGGCACCCACGAAAGGAGTAGCTGCAAGAAAAAGGCTGTCCAAGCGAGTACATAAAAGCTCAGTCCGACCCCAAGATTTGGCCCTAGCCAGAAAAGTAAAAACGCGTAAAATACTACTGTTGTGATCGTCAGATAAATACCGAAAAACAACAATGACGAACGATCGCGCGCGACATTTTCACTAAATGACCGTCTCGCGGCCATCGGCCATCGCCGCATGGTATAAAACCCCGAGATACTCAGTAGGATAATGGCGACAAGTCCAAGGTGCTGTATGTACTCACCCATTTCGCGGTATCGCCACCAGGTCAATATCGAACACCAAGTCGCTGTTTGCCGAAATATTTGGTGATGGGCTCGCCGCACCATACGCTTGCTCAGCCGGGATGACCAGTCGGCGTGTTCCGCCAACTTTCATACCCGGTACACCACGCGTCCAACCGGCGATAACCTGGTCAAGCCCAAATGTTATTGGATCGCCAAAATCAAAACTGCTTTGGAAGATTATGCCATTTTTGCAGAGGGCACCGGTGTAGTGCGCTGTGATCGTCGCACCCGGCTTCACCTCTTCGCCAGTACCCACTTCGACGTCAATAATCTCGAGCTCTTTCACTTCCCCGCGCGGTTCAAAGTTGTGTAGTTTTGTGCCTTCGTATGCCATAGTTTCATCCTCTCTTTTTACTGTAGTCCTTTATACCAGCTCATCGCCCGCACTTCTGCCAAACCACGCACCGCAGTAACTGCCGGATGAGCATAGAAGACAGACTGACGAACTTCCCATGGATTAACGATAATTATTTCTTTCTGAGGGTTCGTCTCGACACTTCCCAGCGCTGCCCCCAACTCAACAGCTGCTCCCAAGATATCGTCAGTTGGAAATAGCATCATAACATCGCTGCTGGTAGCGGCATGAATCATTGCATTAGCCGCATGTCTCGAAGTATCGCCATGATCAAGATAGGGCTTTGGTAGCCTTCCTTGTTTCCACCACTGCTCTAAGACTCTATGTCCCTGCGCCTCTAGCTCTTCTGACCAGGCCGCGATATCTCCCTCGCCCGTGTCGAGACGCCCTGCCAGATATACCGTTCTTGCAATAAATTCCGTCATTTCATTAACCCGTTCAGCCCCAAAAGCTCATCATCGAGCGCCCGCGCCGCCCCTAAAAACGCCTCTCGTACCGCTTTCGTATGTGCGTTACCTTGCTGGATGGTTCGAAACAGTTCGGCTGAATGATGCTTTTCAAGCTCGGCAAGATACAGGAGCCGCTCAAACGACGGTGTCGAGAGCTGTTGCTCATGTAGTTTCATACCATCAAGCGTCCGCGCGATAAAAAATGTCAGCCCTTGCGCGACTGCCATCTCGTTGTCATGTTCTGCAACGCTCATCTCGACAACACGCAGTTCTAGCGTTTCGGCAAACTGTTGTATCTTCGCATACGGCCGAGGATCAGACACTTCCGGACACATAACAAATGTCTGTCCACCGAGCGAAACACTCGCAGACTCCGGACCAAACAGTGGATGTGTTGCGACTAGCGGCTGTCCCGGCAAATACCGACGGATCAGCTCAACTGGACGCTCTTTGACCGAACAAACGTCAACGAGTACGCTACTTTCCGGTATCACCGCGGCCAGACGCTCTAATGTTTCATCATATGCCTCAAGCGGTACCGAAAGAACAACATACTCACAGGTTGCCACTTCTTCAAAGCTCGCCCGCCACGTTGTCGGCCGCTCACGCCGGTCATACACCTTCACGACCCCATGTGAACTTAGCTTTTCAGCCAGAAACTTACCAAAACTACCGAACCCGATAATACCTATAGTCATATGGTTTCGATTTGAACTCGCAGCTGCTCTGTCGTATCTCTATCTCTCACCGTCACCGTGCCATCTTCTAGTGTTGTAAAGTCTACTACAATACATGACGGCGTCCCTATTTCGTCCTGACGACGATAGCGTTTACCGATATTGCCGTTGTCGTCCCATGTAACATTACCGTACTTTTCCTTCAAGCTCACGTACACTTCCTGAGCTTTCTGAACAAGTTCTGGTTTGTTTTTGAGGAGTGGCGAAACAGCAAATCTATACGGTGCCAAGTGCTCAGGCAACGCTAAGTAGACACGCTTCTCACCGTTCTGTTCATCCTCGCGGTAGCTGCTGGTTAGTACTGCCATAAGTGCCCGCTCAACACCAAACGACGGCTCTATGACGTGCGGCACAAATTTTTCATTCGTGCCTTTGACGGTGTACTCCATATTTTTACCGCTCACCCGCTGGATATTTCCAAGATCAAAGTCCGTCCGGTACGCGATGCCCATCAGCTCTTCCCGACCGATCGGATAGTCGAACTCGATATCTATTGTCCGTTTGCTATAGTGTGCCCGGTCTTCTTCCGGCACCTCAAGTTCATGAATTTTCTCTGCCGGCAACCCTAGTTCGCCAAGAAATGCGTGTGTCTCGGCGAGCAGCATATCAAACGACTCTTGCCACCTGTCGGGATGTACGAAATACTCGATCTCCATCTGTTCAAACTCCCTCGAGCGAAATACAAAGTCTCGCGGAGAGATTTCGTTACGAAACGCCTTTCCTTGCTGAGCAATCCCGAACGGCAGGTCAGGATAAAAACTATCAACCACATTTTTGAAGTTCGTGAAAATACCTTGAGCCGTTTCGGGACGAAGATAACTGATACTATTTTCGTCCTCAACCGGTCCGACATTTGTCCTAAACATCATATTGAACTGGCGCGCCTCGCCAAAAGTTCCCTCTTTACCACAATTTGGACATTTGTTGGGGTCATCCAGTTTATCGGCACGAAAACGACCTTTGCACTCCGCACATTCCACGAGCGGGTCAGTAAACGTATCGACATGGCCGCTCGCCTGCCAGACTTTTTGGTTCATCAGTATCGCAGCATCAACACCGTACATATCATCACGTCCATCGACAAAATGCTGCCACCACAAGTTCATAATCTTACGTTTTAGCGCAACACCCAGCGGACCATAGTCCCAGGTACCGCTCAGACCCCCGTACACCTCGCTCCCCTGATAAATAAACCCGCGACGCTTCGCGAGACCTACAACATCTTCCATTTTTACTTCCGGCATACAGAACTCCCTTCTCCATGTTGGCAACATGGTAGTTATATTTACCCATAAGTATACCACACCCTACCCCTGTTTGCGAGGTAAGGTGTGGGTAGTTTTATAGAAGAGATATTTAGCGCTATTTCCGTCGTTTCGGCTTCAGACTACGAGTCGCAGAACGAACGGCATCAACAGCACGACCACCAAGAGATCGCCGAGATTGAAGCCGCTGCGCAAGTTCCTCGAGACCATCCAAAATATCACGAGTCATTGCATCGATAGCTTCTTGACTAATCTCATCACCACCATTTTGCTCCTTCTCCCACTCTTCAAAGCTCAGATCGGTATGTCCGGCTTCGAGCTCCTTCATGTACGCCGTAACAGCCGTGTGTTCGAGAATGGAATCATCATCAGTGAGCAGGCTCTGAATCTTAAATTGCTCTGCCTCGTTTGGCTGGAGAACATTCATAGCAACGAGCCAGTCCAGAGCTTCTGGTTTTTCCTGAACAGATGTTGAAGCCCAGACGCCAGGTCGAAGGTCAACCAAACAATAACGAAACCCGCCAGCTTCTTCTTCCTTTCGAATATAATCCGTTGTTACAACTAAATCTCCTACCATAATCCCCTTATCTGATATCTCGTATATCATAGTATCGCCGTCTTCTCCGAAAGGCTGCTCGTACGGCTTGTCTGTGCCATCCATCTTCAAGCTACCCCACCACTTTAGAAATTCAGCTTTTGATGCAGCATCCTGTTGTTTGCGGTCCAAGTGAGGTTTGGTCGCTTCATTTGCTTCTTTAGTCATGGTATTGTGGCGTCCTTTTGCTTTTGGTTATTTGATTACTATAACCATAGTAGCATAAGAACTATAAAAAGTCAACTGTTATGCAATATTTCTCTGTTAGCGGACTTTGGGGTGGTTTATTCGGAGACGTTTTGTCGTTGTCGGTCGAGAAGTTCCTGCAGCTCACGCTGACCCGTCAAGATCCGCTCTCGGAGCTCTACTGCTTTGTCGTACCGCTGCTGCGCGTCCTTTTCCTGCTGCTCAAGGAGTTCCAGCATACCCTGTCCGGCTTGTTGGCTTTCTACAGATGCAAACTGACCGCGACGGGGCGCGCTCTCGATCACCTGACGCCATGCGGCCACACGTTCAGTGATCATGTTTCGAGAACGCTCGGCAAGCTGTAACTCTTCTTCAGCCGCTGCAAGATTTATCTTATTTTCATCCATCAGTTCACGAATACCATCCTCCGCCGGGCGACTAGGGGTAGGCTCTGTCTCAAGCTTGGGTGTCTCTGGCCGTTCCGGTGTCCCGGTAGCTACTCCTGACGACTCTCCGCTACGACGACGTTCAAGCTCAGCTTCCTCGCGCGCACGAATATCGTCCTCTGCAATGCGGCCCGGGGTAGGTTCCGGTGTTGGCTCGGGGCTTGGTTCTGGTACTAGTTCTGAACTAGATCCTGGTTCTGGCGTTGGTTCAGACTCGACCGGACCAGGCGCTTCGCTTACAGGTTGGTTAATTCCTTCCGGAAGCGAGTCAAATGCTTCGTCAGCGGTCATCGACCCCTCTTCGGACGTCGGGGCCGACTCTGGTGAAGCTCCACCCAAAGATTCTACGGAGCCACCTATACCTTCGGGGAGTGTGTCATAGGCTTCATCCGCACCGGATATGGTCTCTGTAGTGTTCGGCGGAGCACTGGGAAGTTCGGAGCCTGGCGTAGGTTCAGACGTTACTGGCGGCTCAAATGTTGGTTCTGGTTCTGGCGTTGGCTCAGGCTCAGGCTCAGGACTAGGTGCCGGCTCTGATTCGGAGCCAGGTTCAGGGCCGGGTTCAGGTTCAGGTTCTGGCTCAGGTTCAGGTGTTGGACCAGATTCGGTCCTGGACGCACCTGGTCGCCATGCATCGTACGCCTCATTTTCCTGCGCTTGCGCTGCGGCAAGTGCATCTCGCGCATCTCTAACTTCCTGAGAATCCGCACCATGCAGCTCCTCTGCGTCCGCAAGCGCGCGAAGCGCCTCGTTTGTTTGGTTTTGCGACTCCTGATAGTGAGCATGTAGCGCTTCGTCGGGTGATTCTTGACTATTGTCACCAGAAAGATCAGAGGACCCTGGAGGTGTCGACTCGGGTTCGGGTTCGGGTTCAGGTTCAGGCTTGAGTTCGGTTTCATCCGGCCCCGGTTCGCCGCCCTGTCGATCCAGCAGCTCCTGAACCCATCGCTGGGCCTCGATCTGTTCTTGCAGCGCATTTATAAATTCTTCAGAACCTTTTTCTGCTGCATCAACCCGAGCGGTAGCTTCCTTTTCTTCCCGAATAGCCGTAGCGAGATCCGACTCCGCCGACGAGCCACCTTCTCCGCCCTCGACAACAGGCGGGTCTGCGGTACTCGTCCCTTCCACACCAACCGTCCCATCGCGTCCTGTCTTTTGAGCATCGGCCTGGGCGTGACGATTTCTTCTCGCCTGAGCTTTTCTACGCGCTTCACTTGACCACGCATCTAGCGATTCTTCGAGCTTTGCGGCCTCCGGTGTAAGATGTAGCCGACCGCCTGAACCACCTTCCCCTCCCGATGGCGCTGGAGGCGCTGGTCCCTTCGGTGGTTCGGTTCGTCCAGCCGCACGCCGGCTATATATATCATCAACAGCGGTAGCGTACTCAGCGAGCACTGGCGCTTGTTCGCCATGAGCAACCGCGGCGGCGTTGTATCGGTCGATAGCAGCTACAGCGTCATCGGGAGCTATGGTATTTTCGGGCGAAGGTACGTTTTTTAGATTTTCAGCTATCCCATCCATCCTACCCGCAAGTTCCGAGAGTCGTTCTCTTGAAGGATTGATTTTCAGGCTTTCCATACCGTATTCGACGATAAGTTGCTGCAGCTGTGTATTTCCGTTTTGGTCTTCTAACAATTCTCCTAGCAGCTGCTCGCCTGAAAGGTCCTTGTATTTGCCAAATTCGCCTCTGTGCTGTTCGGATGTCCCGGATGTTTCCATAGTTTTCGTGTTTCTTTATACAATTTTACGTATACCTCTGTTATAACACGAACATCACTCTAAAACAATAGCGTTATGCAATTATTTGACATGAATATATTTTCACATTATAATTACATTTAGGACAATTGAACATTGACAACCGCTCTACCCGAGGAAGGATACTATGAGCGTTATAGTTATAGATGAAGAACAACTGGAGAAAGAGCTGCGGCGACTCAATGCTCAGGGCGACTACCGCGAAACGGTGAGGATCGCCGAGGCAGCACTCGACCGCATCTGTTCGGCCAAGGGAATACGCCGCTTCAGCAACCCAGCAGTGACGTATCAGCACATCACCGCCCTGATGCGACTCGGCCGCGACAAGAAAGCTACGCAGCTTCGCTGGAGCGACATGCCGGGCTGGAATGACTTCACCCCCGAGATGCTCGGGGACTGGTACCGTGACGGTCACGCCCGGTACTTCCTGTCACAAGGTGAAATTCCCGCCGCTCGCGGCGCCGTACAGGGCGCCATGGAGCTTCACGAGTACGGCACTCCGAAGTATTTACTCGATGAGCTACTGCTGGCGCAGATCTTCGTCGCCATGAACATGGCCGACTACGCTCGCCGGCAGATCGAAGCCATCCTCGACAAACTCGAGGAAGTCGAAGAGCAGCAGTGGCAGGAATTCGCATCGGTTGAGCGACTTGCTTACTGGTGGCTTTTACTCACACAGTCCTTGACGGGCGACAAAGACTCTGTCAACTCAGCTGTGTGGGTCGCCGGCCACGACGCCAGCGATCGACGCAAGCAGCAAGCCTTGCGGCTTCTCGAAGTGTCCGACACGCGCCGCGCTCGGCTGGCAAAGAAGTTCGCCGCCCAAGAGACTCGAGTCCACTAGCTCGTCATCTCACTATTGTCCACCTGGGGCCGTTACCCTTTCCTACTACAGAGAGAGGGTGACGGCCCTCTTCAATTTGTCTTATTTTTACAGTTGACGGCAGCAAACGTAAGGAGTATGGTAAAGGTAAGGTCTTGTAAGATAAACAGTAGAAAAGGAATCTTTCATGCCCCACGACGGCTTCGCCAGCATAAGTTATATTGGCCCCGAACAGCGAGCATCGTTAGAGACGGCACCACAACAGACACACGACGAACGTCGTGTGTCATTTGCTATGTCGGCCGTTGATAAGATATTTGACTGGCTTGCCTACTCGCCCAATAACCCGCGCTATCTCACCTCTGAAACATACCGCCTGCCGAAAGAGTGGCTAGAAGCATACGCCGGGTCATTGATGCATGAGATTGAAAACGGCGAAGCTACTATTTCTGATAATAACGAGACTATCGACCTCCATCGTATCGAGATTATCAGAGGCGGTACAGTAGTACATACCAACCGGCGCACCGGTGAAGTTGAACCGCTCGCAAAAATGTTTGTCGCTCAAGACTTTTTGGAAGCCGGTATCAAGCCAGTCCTCAAACAAGCTCGCGACAGTATCCCCGAGGATGGCGCAGAGACCATCAACAACCGTGCAGTTCGTGCTATCGGTGCCATGGTCGTTCGCGGACTATACTTCGACAGACTACACGAAAAACACCCGGAAGCATTTACCGCCGAGGAGCGCGACTCACATCTCGCCACGTTCCGCCAAAATATCGTCGCAACCATCTTCCATACTGCCCGCTTAGACCGAGCCGCCCTACAAAAGCCTACCCGGCAATCACCCGCTCAGCCAGATACCGAACTGGAGCTAGTAGCGGCGTAATCCCTTTGACTTTGGTGGCCACTTGCGGTGATTGGGCGCTGAGCAGCCGCAATAGTTTTATATGTTCAGTTGTGAATTCACCATTTTCTTCAAACACGAACGCCATAGTCTCCGGGTCAAAAGCGTAATTTTTGTCTTCGACTAACTTCATACCGTTGACATCGGTCGCGAGATTCAACCCCTGTCCTTCGAGTATGGCCAGCTGCAACCAAAACCAAGCTACCGTGATATCAAGTGCTACAACCGGGTCGTTAAGTGACATAAGTGCCGTCGTGAGTAGCGTAAAATATGCCGGATCACTGACCTGCTCGGCAGATCGCGATACTTGTTTTATAACCTCATATGCAAACTGCATACGTTCATAATCAGTCATGATATGCGCAAAAAATGTATCCATTTTGGCCCCTGTGAGAGTCCAGATTTCACCCTTCCCGGGTGTGAGCGAAACATCAGACACGGCAAACAATTCGACCGCACCGGCAAGCTTGCTCTTTTCGCGGCGCACACCTTTTGCCATCACCGAAACCTTGCCGTGTTCCGGCGTCAGTAGCTGCAAAATTCTGTCCGCCTCGCCGTAGTTAGTGCGGCGCAGCACTATGGCTTTTGTACGAATCGGCTTCATGAGACGGCGTCCTTTATAGCCAAACTGAGTCTATCTGACGTTAACGTCCCTTTATCAAGTACTGCTGTCACTCCGTACTGGCGCAACCGCTCACGGTCAAGCGCATCATGTGTCAGATTGCTACACAAAATAACAGGGATACTCTGTGTATCATCATAGCTTTGCAGTTCATGAAGCAGTGAAAAGACAGTGTGGCCTCCAAGCATAACGTCAGCAACGATACAGTCGGGCATACTCTCTTCGACAAGCCGCATAGCAGTTTCGGCAGTTTCGGCCCAACTCACGTCGTAACCACCGTGCGCGAGTACGTGCATATAACTGTCGGCTAGCCAACGATCATCTTCTATCAAAAGCACTTTTTTCATAGTAGCGACATCTGTTTAGAATGCGGCAATTCGAGCGAAACAGTGATACCTGCCGCGTGGTGACGCGTCATAGTCATAGTACCCCCCATCGCCTCACTAAAACGCGAGGCTATCCATAGACCGAGTCCACTACTCCTGGGCCTATCGCTAGCTGGCAAAGGACCTTTCCCGAGCTGCAAACGCATCGCGTCAAAAATACCATGACTAAGGCGCGGGCCTTCGTCTTTGACACTAAATAACACTCCTTTTTTCGTTGCGTTAGCCGCGATGATCACTTTTGAACCCGTAGGATTATGCGCGATGGCGTTATCACAGAGGTTCACAAGTAGTGCAGTGAGTAACGACCTGTGGCCGATAGCGACACCGCTTTTTCTCGACACCCGCACGACAATTTCCTGTCCTGATGCTTTTGCAAACGGAGTAAGCTCATCGCTCACCGCCTGGCAGATCGCGCGCGCGAGCACTGGCTCGCTTTCAAACAGCGAATCCTCCAGGCGACTGGTTTTTGTTAACTGCTCAACAAGTCGAAGACTCCGCTCGACGGTCAGCAGTAGCCGCTCGATAGTCTGGGCATCTTCTGAACTCGACGACCGTAGCTCAAGCGCTAGTTGACGCATAAGGACGAGTGGAGCCTTCAACTCATGCGCCGCCACGTATATGGATGGCAACGATACATGTACCGGCGTACCCTCTGTCTCCTTCATTTACATCTAGTATACAGCTTGAGAAGCAGCGAAAAAAGTGGCTATGCTTCATTGCGCCTGAATCTCGAAAACACTCTCCTATTACGGATTGAAGTTCAGCGAATTCACGATAACGTCGTTAAAATCGCCTTTCAACGAATCGATATCCGTTGCAAGCGTCAAGGTTTTGTCCCGAACTTTAAAAATCACCACCGATCCGGAACGTGTTGCACTAAACTTGCCATCAAGTCGGATACCGTTAAAATTATTGACTGTTACTGGCGATGATTTCAGGTCACCTTTTTTCACGAGCGAAGAGTAGTTGTTGACGACAGAGTCATAACTATTGCCCGTTATCACCATACGCGCGCCAAATGGCTGTGTTGACGAAATAGCCGGAACAGCAACCGGGTTCAGGTACGCTTCGTAGTCGGTCGAACTGGACTTTGCAACATAGACGCTCCATGTTTTTGGGTAGCTTATGGTCACGCGCCCTAGATCATCCGGACTCACCAGCTGGCTATACGGCTGCTTAGCCTTCTCGAGGTACGTTTTTTCGTCTTCGACACTTTGGGCTTTTTTCGCCTCCGTCACCGCAACATCTATCTTCTCTGTTGTGTTATCGCGCTGGTCAATGTAGTTGCCATAGGCCCAGAAAAACGCCCCGGCAAACCCTGCCGCGACCAGTCCAAGTAAAATACTTGCGATAAGCAAGGGGTTGACTGACCCAGTTTCTCGGTTATGTTTATTCATACAAAGTTATTATAGTCAAAACCGATAGCAATTAAAAGCACCTATCACTTTTTCCGGTTCCCTGCCCCTAAAACGAAATCCATAACACAGTACCGTCAACTCCCCGGTATGACTCCGCTGTGTCGTAAGATACCGCTCAAGTTTATTCATGAAAACTTCGGCGGAAAACGCAAACACATGTGTCGTGCCCTCCGGTAAACGATATTTCCACATATCACCAAGCACCACCGACCCCTTGAAGCGGCGTAGTCGAACCCACGCAGCAAACACAAGAAACGGGTTGATTTCGACTCCACTCACTTTCGCGCCGCGCTCAGCCGCGAGCTGCAGCACTCGGCCGTCACCTGCGCCAAGATCAACCAGCAAATCCCTATCTCCGAGGTTCAGAGCTTCGAAAAGTGCTTCAGTGTCACGCCTGAGTGCCGGCACAAATGGCGGCCCGATAAGCACCACTCCGAAAAAAACAACCCCGAGCGATATAACCAACAACCAAAGAAAAACCGTCATCAATCCTCGTCAAATTTTTTCTTCAGAACAACTATGTCATTTTTTAGTGTGGCGAGATCACCTTCTATCTCATCGGCTAGTTTTTGGGCTTCATGAAACCGCTCGACCGCCTGCTCAAGCACGAACTCGTCACTTTCAAACCAAGCGACCAGCTCGCTTAGTTTTGCAAGTTTTTTTGATACTGTGTTATTTGTCTCTGACATCTGTTACCTCCGCTGTTATGTATCGTTTTGCCTGTTCAACTTCTATCGTACCACCAACCTTCGCTGTGCCGCGTATGATAGCGTACCCTCTCGCAAGCACCGCCTGCGGGTCATACGCTTCAAGGACGGTCCTTGACGTAGCGAGCAGCTCGCTCACGCGGCCAAATCGTTCATCGAACGCGTCTATAGCACCTGTTAGCAGTCGGCGAATCGTGTTGGATAATTCATCTGTTGCTCTATATACAACGTTTGCTACTCGCATCACATCATGTCTTGCCCCGCGAAGAACGTCGTGCTTGTCGGGAACGATCAGTTGGGCTGCGTGGCTCGGTGTCGCCGCGCGAACATCGGCCGCCATATCAGCAAGACTCTCGTCAACTTCATGGCCGACCCCAACAACTGTCGGTACGCGACTTGCGGCGATAGCTCGCACAAGCGGTTCATCATTGAACGCTGCGAGGTCATCCGCGCTGCCGCCACCGCGAACGATGACGATGATTTCCGGCAGGTTTTCCTGTTCATTAAAATACTGCAATGCTCGGATAATCTGCTTCGGCGCTTCGATCCCTTGCACCTGAACATGCGCCACATCAACCTGCACGCCGCCCCATCGCTCATTCAAAAGTCGTACAAAATCAGCATACCCCGCCGCCTGCGTACTAGAGATAACGGCTATCCGCTCCGGAAACGCCGGCAGTGTCCGTTTGCGCTCCGGTACAAACAGCCCTTCTTTATCTAACTTCTCTTTCAAGAGCTCGAACGCTCGTTTTAAGCTTCCCTCGCCCACCGGCTGAATATCTCGCACCGTCAGGCTAAATTTTCCCCAGTTTGTTACTTTCGGGCTCACGACAACCCGCACTCGCATACCATCCTCAACGGGTTGTCGCAGCTGAAATACCATCATAAAACAACCGAGCGTCCCGCCATCATCTTTTATATCGAAAAAGACAAACTTTCCCTGATTGACTTTGAAGCTCGCTACTTCGCCCTCTATAACCAGTGTCGGAAAAGCATAGTCGAGCGTTTGGTTGATAAGTTCTATAGCGTCCGAAACGCTAACGACTAGGTTTTCCATATTTCTTCATCGCCGCATTATAAAACACGTAGCCGGAGAGGATCGTGATAAGCAGCAGTACTGAACGGGTCAACAGAACACCAGCGACAGAGATAGATGGCGGTACGCCCGCAGAAGTTAAGAAAAGTATCATGGCAGCTTCAAACCCGCCAGCACCGCCCGGCGTCACGAGAAATGTCCCGACAAGTCCGGCGAGACCGATAGCGATAAGTATCGATGCTGGGTTGACAAACGAACCAAGCGACCAAAACGCCACAAAATACATCAGCACCTCAGCAACATTGAACAGCACGCCCCACCAAAAAGGCCCGACGAGACAACGCGGATCAGCTCTCAATGTCACGTAGTCGTCATGCAAGTCAGCTAGAAAATCATGTAACTTTTCGCGCTGCACAAACGGCTTTCCTCGGCCAAACCACTTTGCAACTCGTTTGTTCAGCACATCATCAAGTAACGCTTCAAACTTAGCAAGTCGCTTCTGACTACCGAGCAAAAAGATAGTCGCTATTATCGCTCCTAGAATTATCGTCAGCAAACTACTTGCAACAAGTATCGTAAACCGCGTCAGCTCACCATCAACAGTCACCCAGAGCACCGCGATGATCATCAGTGCCGCGAACGACACAAATGTCGCGCTCAAACGTACAAACTGCGCGAGCGTCGCCCGACCGTGGTTCACCCCAAGTTTCCCTAGCCGGTAGGTCATATATGAAGCACCGGAAACCCCGGCTGTCGGGAATATGTGGTTCACGAAATTTAGCTCAAGCGCCATTTTCGGCTGCTCAAGCGGTGGCAAACCCTTGAGGTCGCCACGCATTTTCAGATACGAAAAGATCGTCGCCCCGCTTGCAAAGTAACTTACAAACTGTAGCGGGATAACGAGCAGAAATACCCAGAGATTCACCTGCCATAACAGCTCCCACGCCCTGACCAAGTCGTGCCGCGCAAAAAAAACGACGAGCGCCACAAGCACGAGCGTGACGATATTTAGCCACTGCTTTACAGACAGGCGTTTTATCATGCTATCCAGTATAGCTCCGTACAGGTATAATACAAACATGACTATTTGCGTTTTAGGCCGCCAACCCGAACTCGGACTTGCCGAGCTTGAGTCGTTATATGGTAGCGAGCATGTTCGTCCGGTCGGCGAAACTTGCGCGCTTGTCGACGCCGAGGTTGACTTCTCGCGGCTCGGCGGCAGCGTCAAAGCAGCCGAGCTTCTGGTGTCGCTCCCGGATATTTCGCGCAAAACCGTATTTAAAAAAATCGCCTCCACACTCCCCGACCTCCTGAAAATACTTCCCGCAGATGGCAAAATAAAACTTGGTCTCAGCGTCTACGGTTTTGATATATCGCCCTACGAACTCGGCGGCGAGGCACTGCGACTCAAAAAAATCATCCGCTCATCCGGCCGGTCAGTTCGAGTTGTGCCAAACGAGACGCCTGCTCTCTCGAGCGCCCAAACGTTCCATAACTCGCTAGCTAGCACCCTTGGACTAGAGTTCGTACTCATCCGCGACGGCGACCAAACCCTCATCGGCCGCGTCACGAGCGTCCAAAACATCAACACCTACCGCATCCGCGACCGCGAGCGCCCAAAGCGTGATGCCTTCGTCGGTATGCTGCCGCCGAAGCTGGCACAGATCATCGTCAATCTCGCTGTGGGCGAGATCGGAAGATCGGAAGAAACAGCAATTCTCGACCCCTTCTGCGGGACGGGCGTCATCCTTCAGGAAGCATTACTCATGGGCTACGACGTTTACGGCAGCGATATTAGTCAGAAGATGGTTGACTATACTGCAGCCAACTTACGTTGGCTTTCAGAAGAGAGAAAGATGAAGGTAGAAGGAAGAATCAAACTGGAGGCTGCCGACGCAACTTCTCGTACCTGGGATTCTTCATCCTTCATCCTTCATCCTTCATCCTTCTCTATAGCCACCGAAGCCTACCTCGGCCAGCCCCTCGGCGGCCAGCAACCGACTGCTGAAAAACTCCAGTCCATCATCCATAGCTGCAACACTGTCATGCGCGGTTTTCTTAAAAATATTGCTTCTCAGCTGCCAAAAGACGCTCGCCTTTGTATAGCCATGCCGGCTTGGTTTGTCAACGATACACTCCACCACCTCCCTGTCCTTGGCGAACTCGAGCGCCTCGGCTTCCAGCGCGTCAGCTTCGACACCGCTCCAGGCGACCTCATCTACCGCCGCGACGACCAGGTGACCGGTCGCGAGCTCGTTGTTCTCACTAAAGTAGTTCTTAGCTTAAAGAACCGTTGGAAGTATACAACGAAGGCTAAACCCATAAGTACGAAGAGCTTCGCCGTCGCCAGGGAAGAGATCGCCACTGCTACTATTAGGAACTCTTACACCGAGGGCATAGCCAGTACTTGAACTCACCGACCCGGACCACCATCTACCTTGACCGAACGAACCATAGGCCCAGAAACCATTGTCCCATCTACCAGCCAATTGTCCTTTAAATGGACCGTTGTATCGCCAGCTGTTGAGAGAAGGACCAAAGCTTGCATAACTACCCGTTCCTCCGAAAGCCATATCAAGCTCGGCAAATTCACCCCAGACATCACCTGTCGGCAACTTCCACCCCGCTGCACATATAGAGTACGGTGCATCGCCACTCCCTGCCGGCATGCTAGTACGCGACTCCCCCGCTGTAGCTGCTGGCCAGTTATACAGATACCCATAGTTAGTAGCGCCCGAGCCAGTATCACCCGGTACTGGACCATACACACCAGGATCGTCATAACTCGGAGTACCCGTCGTGACAACTTGTGGTAGTACGAAGTCGCTAGCAATGTCGGTGTCGGCCGACGTTAGAGTTAGTGTCCCAGTTGTCGAACCTAACTTCAAGTTCTCAAGCATCCAACAGTTATTGTCAGCAAGTTTGGCGACCTCATACGTCCGGTAGTCGGCTGGAGTAGCACCGCGGTTATCTTGGAGGGTGAGGATGGCGCTCGGGTTAGTGCCGTCATAGATGGTCATGTGGTTAGTGCAGTAGTCTTTGGTCATGGTTTGCATGGTAGTAGGAGCTACTGGTTCAGTGTTGGTGGCTGGTTCGTTGTCTACGGCTTTGTATATAAGCTTGAGTTGTTTCGTGCCTTCGGTGACAGTGGAGTCTACTGTGAAGGTAAGATCTACGGTGGTAGTATCGGTAGCGCTTGAAGATTCTGGGTCTGAGGAGTTCGCTTCAGTCGTTGTTGCAAGAGTGAGTGGTGTCTCACTGGTTGCTGCTGTGAGTGGAGTGTTGGTAGTGATGTTGCCACCTTTTAGCTCTATCCCTATCCCAGGCTCTGCTGCTTCAAGTGCAGCAGTAAGTATATAGCCAGTGTCATTCAGTGTGCTAGTTGTTATGGTTGTGGTGGTGGTTGCAGTTCCTCCGCCTTTTGGGATAGTAAGGTTGAGGGTTTGTTGGTTAGTAGCTAGGGTGAGAGTTGGAGCGGCGGAGACAGTGGGAAGAGAGAAAGCGAGTGAGGTAATGCTAAGCGTGAGGAGAGTGAAGACGGTGAGGTTTTTGAAGTTGTTCAGGATGGAGTGTTTGAAGGTAGAGTAAGCAGAGTGAGGAGAGTGAGGAGAGTGAGGAGAGTGTGAAGAGTGTGAAGAGCTTTGGGGGGTAGGGTGCTGGAAGGAGAGTTTGTGAGTGCGATGAGAGAGGAAGAGAGACCAAGAAACCGAGAGCGAGGAGACCGAGGGCAAGAGCAATAAAGAACGGTAGGTTGAGGCCAGTGTCAGCAAGAGTACCTCCGCCATTGCCAACGACTATACGAATAGTTTGTTCTAGGGTTTGTTCGCCCATGGTTTAGTTTGCTCCTGGTTTTTGGTTTTCTCTTACTCTCTCTAGTTGAGTATGGGGGTAGTTTAGCATGAGCAAGAAGAAAATGCAATGAAAACCCTAATCTACGTCTTTTCCCTTGCATTTCACATCTGTTTTTGCTAAAATATTTCCCAGTCTGTTTAGAAACGTAAGGAGAAACTATGTCACACGTTAAAGCTGGTGGTACCGCCAAAAACGTCAAAGATTCACCCGGTCAGCGCCTCGGCGTCAAGCTGTTTGGTGGTCAAAGCGTTCGTGCTGGTGGTGTTATCGTTCGCCAGGTCGGCGAAACCAAACAAGCCGGTCCAGGAACCTATATGAGCAAAAACTTCACTATCCACGCCGCCAAAGACGGTGTCGTTGGTTTTCGTGAAGTCAAAACCCGCCGTTTTACCGGCAAAACCGCTCGCCGCACACAAGTTGTCGTCGAGTAACAAGTAACTAATCTCGAAAGATACCTTATCGGATGCGTAAGGTATCTTATTTTGGATTAGGCCGATTAGGCCGGGTGATCAAACTGAGCCATATGACGAGCCGTATGAATCTTCGATAGCTCTCTAGAAAGGTCTTGTAACTTGTACAGCTCACCCATTCTCTTGTGTCCTTCTGGGCTTAGTTTTGCACGCGCGTTTTGTTCTTCATGAGGAAAGCGAGAGCTAGCAAACTGCCATACCCCGACCTGGTCTTCTGCCGAGAAAGATGCTCGAATCGCATCTATGCTGGCCTCAAGCTCAGCAATCCTGGCCTCATCGCTAGATTCTTGATTTTCCACTCCACTATCAACTGCGCTACCATGCAGGGCTACGCCAGCCAACTCCGCCGCCAACCTCTCCTGGTTCTGGTCAGACAATTTCTCGAGAGAGACGTTCGGACGCATCTTGTCCAGGCCATCCTCAGAGAATAAAACATTTCTAGTGCCTATCTCAAGCTTTCCGGTCGTTATCCGACCGTCTGATCGCTCAATTAAAACAGCGGGCTCTATAGCATCCTGCTTTCGATATGCTGAAGAAACTTGGTCATTTATTTGGTTGAAAGTTAGATTTTCGCTCATATATTTATTTTTTCATTACCTTACCCTTTCAGTATAGCAAATACTTGCCCTTTTGTCAAGTATAATGATATAGAGTACCTGAAATCCCGAAAACCTCCCCCGACTCCGCATTTTTCGCACCTGCAAAAAGCTGAGATAAGAGAGATATCATAGTTGGCGATTTGGCGAATGCGGGGAGCGGGGAGTGTTTCGGGATTTCAGGCTAGAACAAAACAGGCAGTGAACTGCCTGTTTGTGTCAAAAGGCTCTGTTTCCCTACCTCGGCAAATCCATGCCGAGATGATGCTTGATCCGTTCTACGACATCACCTATAACAACCTGTGACTTCACGAGATAATCATCTGCCCCGAGTTGTTCGGCGCGTTCTTTGTCTTTTGGCTGGCTGAGTGCTGTCAGCATGATAACCCGAACGTTAGTCGTCTCGGGTGTGTTACGCAGTATATCGAGCACGTCAAAGCCGTTGACTTTTGGCATCATCGCGTCCAGAACGACAAGATCAGGTTTGTATTCTACGACACGGCTGAGCGCCAGCTCACCGTTCGAAACGTGGTCAACATCAAATCCTTCAAGCTCCAGTCGAGAACGATACACAGTAGCCAGCGCGGTATCATCTTCGACGAGCAATATCTTCTTTTTTGGTTCCATATCCCTATGGTACACCAGAGTGCTCACGCTTACAAGTCGGGTGTGCTAACGAAGCTGAGCGAGTGCGGCGTCTTTCTGGTTATCTTTGCCCGCCTTTACAGCATCTTCGGAGAGTTTTACTTCTTTATCTGGTGAGATACCTTCTTTGTCGATATTGACCCCGTTCGGTGTGTACCATTTTGCTATGGTTACTTTGAGCTGACCGCCGCCGATCAAATCTTCAACACCCTGCACACTTCCCTTGCCATATGTTTTTTCGCCGAGAAGTGTTGCGACACCATGATCTTTGAGCGCACCGGCGACAATTTCGCTCGCACTTGCGCTGTCACCATCAACAAGCACAATAGTCTGGACGCCTTCGAGCACCGCCTGGCCAGTCGAACGCAGTGTACTGGTCGTCGCCCCGCCGGTCCGTTCGCTCACGATAACCTTGTCCTTGAGCCACAAACTTGCAACGCTCTGTGCCGCTATGAGCAGCCCGCCGCCGTTACCCCGAAGGTCTAAAATGACTTTTGTGACACCCTGTGACTTGAATTTTTCAGCCGCTTGCGTTGCGAGAGACGCTGTGTCGTCACCAAAACGCGAGATACGCAAGTAGCCGACATTTCCGTCCAGAATTTCGGTGCTCACGCTCGGACTAGTGATTTTGTCACGGGTGATCGCGTATTCTTTCGTCGTGTCTCCCCGAAGAATCGCCAGCTTAACAGTCGTGCCTTTGTCGCCGCGGATTTTTGAAACCGCCGCGCCGACCGTCATAGATGACGTATCTTCACCGTTGACTTTCAGTATGATGTCATTTTTCTGCAAAGCAGCTTTTTCCGCCGGACTGTCAGCTATAACGCTCAAGATCGTTAGCTGGCCATTTACTTTGCCAAGCTCCGCGCCGATACCTTCAAACGTGCCGTTCAGGTCGCTGCTAAATGCCTTTGCTTCGTTGGCATCAAAGTATACCGTGTGCGGGTCGCCTATCGCGTCTACCATGCCGTGTTTCGCGCCGTCGATAAGTTTTTCCGCGTCAAGCGTTCCGTCATAGTTATCTTTCACAACCGCATACAGCTCGTCGAGTGAACTAAAGTCGAGTTGGCTCGGCGCCGTAGATTTCGAAAATGGCGACGGCAGTAAGTAGGCACGAGTCCCCAGTGCAAAAAATCCAACGGCGACCACAACACAGGCCATAACAACCGTTGACAACGAGACTTGTTTTTTTGTGTGCGCATGCGCCTGTTTTGGCGACCGAACCTTCTCCACTCACATTTCTCCGTTTATGCTTAGTCCACTATAGCACAGAATGGACGACAGACGAGCCACCCGAGCATTCCTCTTACGATACATCCGCAACCTGAGAAAGACCTGACATGTAAGCCGTGACGCGGAAGGGTGTGCGAGGAGGGTAAAATTCTAGAAGTAGATGTAAGTTAAGCCAGATGCTGCGATATCCATCTCGCTGTAACGGCCCCACTGTCCGTTCACCAGCCAGTTGAATTGACTAACGTGAACCGTGCCGTCACCGTTGATACGTTCAACATACATAGAGTGACCATAGTAGCCGGACATCAGTATGGCAACAGCACCAACCTTTGGCGTGTAGCCAACCGGTATACCGTCAGTTCGCGCGCTAGAAGGCCATTGATTTGCGTTGCCTCGCCCGCCCCAGTACGGCATATAGCGACCCGTCGAAGCGACTTTCCAGGCTGTATAACTAACGCATTCGCGGTTGTACATACCCCAGTTGTCGACCAGACTATCGAGCGGTGCATTGCACCAGACGGCTGGATATCCGCCGCAACCACTGCCACCAGAGACGAGGCCAGTGAAGTTCGCACGGGCATTTGCCGCAGCCTGGTCAGCGCGCTGTTTCGCTATCTGACTGCTCGCCTGGCCGATGAGCGACTGGTAGGTTGCTTCTTGATTCTGCGTCGCCGCCAAAAGCTCCGCTTGTTCCGCTTCTTTTGCGGCTAACGCGTCGCGCTGAGATTTTTGGTCTGCAAGCACCTTTTCAACATCGGCTTTTTGCTGAGCAAGTTCGGCTTTGACTTTATTTATCGTCGTTATGGAATTTTGGAGCTGACCCGATGTCGCCGTCAGCTGATCTTGCCGCGCGACATAATCTCCAACCGATGAACTACTCGCCAAAATTTCTATAGGCGTCACCTGTTCTTCGGCGACCATGAGCGATACGATAGACGTCAAAACACCCTGTTGTGCTTGGAGTTTCTTTTCGTTGGCCGCTATATCGGCGACCAGTTTGTCATGTTTCGCCTGACTCAGGTTAACCTGCGCCTGGATAGTATTTTTCTGTGCCGTCAGGTTGTCGAGAGCCTGCTGAAGTGACGCTGCCTGCTGCGCAAGCTGTGACGCCTGGTCCTGATACCCGGCTATCTGGCTTTCGAGCGCCCGTATACGATCGTCATACTGATCAGCCTGGACGGTCTGCACCATAGAAATAGGTACGATAACCGAACATAACATCGCGATAACGATGAGAAAACTACGGTGAAAGAATCTGTTGTTTTTTGGTGTGGTGGCCTGATTTTTCATATTTATACCTACAATAACCTCTTCATTATAGCCTTTAGCGTTTTAAATGTCAACAGTTTCAAGGCCTGAATCTCGAAAACCTCCCCCGACTCCGCATTCGCCAGCTACGACAACTTGAGATACCGCCGCACCGCGAGTCGCGACGAGACAACACCGATAAGCGCACCGATAG
>JAPUDS010000021.1 GCA_027492975.1 Candidatus Saccharimonadota bacterium | reverse complement strand
GCTCCAGAATACAACTTCTTTCTAGATTTCCGCCTGAGGGCGGGTTTTTTATTGAGCAGAATGCTATTTATTTGCTATAGTAACAACAGCTAAGCTCACCACCAGGGGGGTAAAGCACCTATAAAGGAGGAATAACCATATGAAAAAGCCAGTTATTATCGGAGTAAGTGCGGTTGTTGTGATCGCCGTCGTCGGCGTAGGGGCGTTTCTTTTGACGCAGAACAAGTCAAACGATACTGTTGCAAATAACACCAGTGAAACCAGGGCGGGTCAGAATACGTCAGATAGCCTGGCGAAAAAATATACTGATGCCTGCGATATCTTTACCAAAGAAGAGTTGAGTGCTGCATTTGGTGGTCGTACGTATGGTGACGGCGAAGAAGGTATCGCGTTCACGACAGCAAGTCCGGGAACGGCTGACTACGACAACGAGGACCTGCGAGGATCAGCATGCGACTATGACCAAGAGACTGACTCTATCGAGGCGATGCGTACGTCACTCGACATTTCGGTGAAAGTAGATACGTATAAAGACGTGTCGACCGCTCGGCAGTTCATGAGCGACATACGCGATCCACAGACCGCCGAAGGACAAGAGGCGGTTAATGATGTAGCAGCAGTCAACGGCGTGGGCGACGAAGCGTTCTTTGTAAAAGTAAATGCAGGTGGTGCCGAAGACAAGGTTGAGTCGCTCAACGTCCGAGTTGGCAGGCAGATTATCACTCTTGATGGTACTCAGCTTTCCGGTATGGATCACGGAGCAGTTCGTGCATCCCTCACGGCACTTGCTAAGAAGCTGTAGTCTAGATATATCGTAGCGCCGCTAAAGCGACTCGTTGTACTTCAACAGCCGGCCGATCGCGCTGATGCTGAGTATACCGGCATCGCGGAACTTTTGTGCGTCAACCACCCCAGTTTCGACGCCAAGAAACATAAAACCAGCACCCCTCGACGCCTGGTAGTCAGGGAAACTGTCGCCGATATAGAGCACGTCAACTGGTGCGATAGCCCGTGCGCCGAGCCATTTCTTTAGCGGGTCGAAAACGCGCGGGTCGGGTTTGTGAAACTCGCTGTCCTCGCTGGCCTGGAAATAATCAAAAGATTTTTTGGTGAAGCCAGTATTTTCAAAATCATGAGCGAGATCATCGGTAGGCGAACCGGTGACGATACCCACAGCCAGCCCGGCGTTACGGGCGGCGGCAACGATATCGTGAGCACCATCAAACAGCTGCTTTGGAAAGTCTTTGCCGTAAGAAAGTACGGTCTGCAGCACTTCCTGATACGCCAGCGACCCCCCCTCGACTCGGTACCACTTTTGTATGAGTTCGTGGAACGGCTTACCCCAGTCGACGGCCATTTCTTCAAATACCAGGTCGATACCATAGCGTTCTCTGGCGACAAAGATATGCTGTTGTACTTTCACTTCTTTTGTCGCGACTACCGTATCGTCCCAGTCTAACACCAGGGCACGCGTATTTTCCGGGATGAGTGATGGATCTAGTTCGCTCAACATTATCCAAACAGTGTAGCTGATTGATATCCCAAGAGCAATTACTCTGGTATGATTGAACCTATGGATATGACGGTCTATTTTCACGCCGCTGCAAAAGAAGCTGCGCTGGCAACTTGCCACAGAGCCAAGTGTGGAACAGTGATAGTCTCGCGAAACGGCGTTATCATCGGGCAAGGCCATAATTCGCCGCCGAACGACGACGAAACACAGCGGATGTGCGACGCAAGTAACTACGACTTCGATAAAAAGCCTAAGTACGACAAGACATGTTGCGTCCATGCCGAATGGAACGCCATACTCGATGCCTGTAAACGTCACGGTGGTGCTATCCAAGGTTCAACGCTGTATTTTATGAGAATCGACAACGACAGTAACTTCACCAATGCCGACACGCCTTTTTGTACTGTTTGCAGTCGACTGGCATTGCAGAGTGGTATTGTAAGCTTCGCACTGTGGGATAAAAAACCGGTACTTTATGATACCACCGAATATAATCGCTTGTCCTACGAGTTTCATATTGGTGTATAATAGATATTTAGTGAAGAAGTTATATCGTTCCGAAACGGACAAGAAAATAGCCGGTATTTGCGGCGGGCTAGGGAAGTATTTCAACGTTGACCCAGTTATTATTTTTATCGCCAGGCGGGCTTCCTGGACTCTTGCCATATCTCGTGATGTGGTTTATCATACCTATAGAAAGTAGCACCACCACACATGCATCCAACACAAAAAAGTAACTCAAAAACTATCGCAACCGTCGTTGTTGCTGTCATATTGGTCGCTTCCGGCTTCGTCATGCTGTTGTCGGCGCGCGCAATGCCTGACCCCGACGGTCCGGTTATCACGAGCCGAGAAACACGGTAGCGATACGCTAGCCTTTGACGAATATTTGGAATATTTATGATACGACATGTACAAATAGCATTTACTCTCTGTTATTTCTGTGTTAGAATAGTCAACTAGTTATGGCAAATAAGAAGAATACCAAACGGAAGTTGGTGGGTCTTGTGTCGACGGCGTCGGGACACAGGACGTACTATACCGTGAAAAATACTCAGACGACGACCGAGAAACTTTCTCTCAAGAAGTACGATCCTATCACGCGCAAGCATGAAGTGTACGAAGAGACGAAGAAGAACCTAGGGCGCAACGAAGTCAAAGCTCGCAAGAGCTAGTCAGACAATAGTCATCAGCAAACAGCCTGCAGAAAATGCGGCTGTTTTCTTTATCTGTCATCTGTGGGCTGTTGGCTACCGCCTTCTAACTCACCGGCCAGCCAAACGCCAGCTTTTAGCATGTATTCGAGCTGTGACAGGCTCGGACGAGACGAAAGGAAATACACATACAGGATGTCATCGTGCCACTCAAAGTCAAATGACGAGAAATGATGCGCCATGACAGCCGCCCGTTCCGGTGTAAGAAGTGTTGGAAATTCAACAGATGCCGCCGCTGAAAGGCGGACGATATACCGGTCTGAGAAAAGGGGGTCGTAATGAGATAGAAAATGCAAGGGAAGTTCATTGAACTCTCGTTTTTTCATCGCAAGAGCCTCATAAAAACCCCGCCCGTGACGAGTTCGACCTTCGACGTACGTGTGTGGCAAACGCAGCGACGGCGCGAGATCCAAAACAAGAATATTCCAGGTGTATGATTCTTGCTTCTTTTGATTCGACGAACGGATAGAATCGGTCCGCTGCAGAAAGATAAGATCGCGGCCATACGCTGTACCGACAAGGTAGTGTGAATCATGACGGGTATTTGACACTGTTATGCCTTTGACGAGCCTGGATTCGTCGTCTTGTCCGACCGAACCGAAATACACCAGTTCATGTTTTTCGGCGAACCGCCGCGTCGACGCTGAACTACCGATAAAATTACGAAACTGCTGCAATGTCAGCGTATGAACGAGTCGCTTCGAACGTTTCATTCATTCGGCCTTTTCGTCTGCGTATAGTCGATAAGAGCACTGATAAATTCAGCATGGCTCCAAACGAGCGGCGCAAGAGAGGTTGGTGCATGAGTCTTGGGGTCAACCTGCTCTGTCAGTATCCCAGACTGGCTCCGGAGTTCAAATACCGCTTCGAGTATCGGTTCCGCTTCATCGATCTCATCGCGCTCGAGCGCGGTCTCAGCCATCCAGAGCGAAACAACAGGCCACGGATTTGGCGCGGCCGGATCACCGAAGTAATCATCACCGGCAAAACGAATATATAGCGAACCGCTACGAAGCTTTTCGCGTGCCGTTTTGATAGATTTCTCTAGCTCATCGCTCTCGAGGTCAAAGAGCCCAAACATAAATGCGCCATATAAGCTGGAAATATCGAGTAACGGCTCAAATTGCCTCTCACCGCCAGGCCAAGTCAAAAATCCTTTGTAAAAATACTGTTCATCGGCGTTATAGAAAGCTGCGGCCGCGCTTTGCATCGCATCGGCTGCCGCTCGCCAGCGTGCGCCGTCTGCACTGCGTCCGTATGCGTCGGCGAGCTCGCTGGCCTCAAGAAGGCTCGCGTATGTCACGGCGGTAGTGTACGTATGAGTCAGATAACTGTGCTCCCATGGATCGTATGAGGGCAAAGGGAGCCCGTCATCCGAGGTGTAACCGGTAAGAAAATTCGCCATCGGTTCGATGAGTGATTCATAATACTGAGTGATAAACGCCTGTTCGTTGGTGTGCCGGTAGTACTGGCCGAGCAAAAAGAGTACGCTCGCCGTTTCATCCGCCTGGATCGGTGGATGGATAGTGTTGTCCGGATGCTGGTAGGGTAGCCATGTCGAGCCAAGCGAGCCGTCGGCGCGGTACTTATGATGCAGATATCCGTCCTCATGCAGCCCGCGGACAGAGAAATCAAAAAACCTCAGAAGCTCATCGGTATACCCAAGCCGCAGGAGTGGCCAGAGTATATATGCCGCGTCGCGTCCCCAGCAGAAATTGTATGTGTCATCCTGAGGGTGATTTTTCAAACTACTATCTAAACTTGCCATCACCGCGCCGCGCTCATCAAGGTGAGCCGCGATAACGATAAGTGACTCGACGATCGCTCTCTGGTATTTCTCATCAAGCCGACCCGGTACCCGTGCTTTTTCGGTCCAAGCTCGCCACAGGCTGGCGGTTCGAGCGAGGTAATGCATGGCGCCATTTGTCACAAAATCGCTCACCAAGCGCTCTGCGTCAGGTATGCTTTCGGCCGCCGCAAGCACATACGAAGCTCGCGCCGAGTCATATGCGCCAAGTGATAGATGTAAACTCATGGTTGAGTCGACCCGGCCGTTTTCAACCATATTTTTCTCGAGCTTTCCGTCCTCAGCATCACGAAATGTTCCGCTACCGGCTTCCATATCGTATTTACCGACACTAAAATCATCAAATCCGACCTCATCGCGAGTGAGACTCGCCATAAACACTCGGTTACCTTTGTAGTGCATGATCGCTGGGATATCCGGCCGGTATTGAGCCGTATCGCTCGATGCCGACTCGCCGATCATAAATGCTTGGTAGCAGTATAGCGCAACACGCCGTTCGTCGCCGCGTAGATTGATAACGTGAGTACTCCGTACAAACATATCTGTTTCGCGGTCAACGGCGTCAGTAAATTCGATCCTAAGACCGAGCGCATCATTGACAGCAACTGTTTCACCGATCATCGTTCCGTCATGATACCGCGCACCCACACTCCAGCCGGGCTCATCGAGCCAGGAAATCCAGCCATCAACGAACACCCCGACTTTATGACCGGGTCCATGTGGCGCAAGATGACTTTCGAGACCAATTTGCGGAAAGTAAATATCGTGAACCAAGCCGTGCTCGTCCAGACCAACATGAAGTCGGCCGTTTCCAAAAACAAGCGACTTAGCCACGGCCGGGTAACCCCCGCTCACCGTGTTCGAAGACGCGATAGCGAATGTCGCGAATTGCATTCAGGTAGCAGAGGAAGCCGTCATACGGCGAGCTGTACGGACTAAAATAGGCATGTACATTTCCGTCATCGAACCATTTTGTAGACAAATAATACAAGTGATCTGACGTTTGAAGCAAACGCCAGTCACGAATAAGCTCATCGTCACCAGTCCGTAGGACAGAGTCCTCCAGACTATAAAGGGCATTGACCGCTTCCTGCTGCATGGCATTGCCAGTCCACGCCGATAAATCACGCTCGTTATCAGCCCACGTTACAGTACCGGGCATATCTATAGCATCATGGACAGGATGCGCAGCAAGAGCTTCTGTAAATGTCACGGCACGGTTGTCACTGGCGCACCACGAGCGAAAGAAGTCCTCTACGAAGTCAAATATACCAGTATCGGCCCACTGGTGTTCGCCGAATGTCTCGAAATCCATAAACAAATTGATGAGCTTTTCCTCTTCGGGCAGGGCGTCAATCCAGTTTTTGTACTTTTCAAATGTCAGCGGCCACTCTGTCCATTGACGGTTTGAAAAACGAAACGCCAAATCATCACTTAGTCGATAATCTTTGAGAAACAGCGCTGTTTTGGTCGCATTCATCGGTGCGTATAAGTAGTGTGAACTGCGCCAGTTCAACACAGGATCCCAGCCCTCGGTTAGCACCGCTTTATAACCAGACTCTTCGGCCCAACGTCCGAGGTCGTTGTTGTAGGCAAGTTCGGTGTTACGGAACACAGTCGGCGTTATACCAAAATGACGCTCGAGCGCTTCGGTATGCATAGCAACCTGTTTCTCAAACTCAAACTGGCTATAGAAAAAGGCGAGACTGTGAAAATACGTCTCTGCGGCGAGTTCTACTTTTCCCGTAGCGACCAGCTCCTTGATAGCTCGGAGTAACGCCGGGTCGTATTCTTCGCACTGTTCCAGAAAAACTCCCGATAAGCCAAGGTTCACGGAGAAATTCGGAACATCATCGACAAGACGTTTCAAGAGCGCGATCATCGGATGATAGGATTTGTGCGCGACTTTGTTAAATATCACTCGGTTATCCGTATGTTGGTCATACGAGTCAAAGTAATCATGTCGCTCACCGATATCAAAGATAGAGTACGGCCGGATACGTTTCGGTTGATGCATCTGAAGATAAAGAACTATGTCACGCATGAGCAGCACCTCTTGTCATCCCGTGATACACGTTCAGGCAACGCTCGGCCATCTGTGTCCATGATAGTCGTGTGAGCTGGCTGCTTGCGTTTGCGGCTATCGCTTCTCGGAGGCCGTGCGACGAAGCAATATTTACCATGATATCGGCCAGCCGGTCGGTATCCCAGTAATCATACTTGAGCGAATGCGTTAAGACCTCCGCGACACCCGACTGATGCGTCATCACAACAGGCGTCCCGTGAGCAGCAGCCTCCAGGGCGGTAATCCCAAATGGCTCCGAGATAGAGCTCATGACAAACATGTCGGCAATTTCATAGAGCTGACGCCAGGCTGTGCCGCGAACAAATCCGGTAAATATAACTTGCTCAGCGATACCGAGTTCGGCAGCTCTCGCGATGAGTTCATCGCGCTGCTCACCGCTTCCGGCAACCACAAACGCCAGCCGGTTATAACGGTAATACGCTTTAGCGGCAGCATCAAGAAACTGCATAAGGCCTTTTTGGAGTGTCAAACGGCCAACGGCGGCAACGATAGAGGTCCCATCTTTCTTCAGCATATCAAGGTAACGGTACGAGATACGTTCAGCTGGCGAAAGTTTATCAAGCGCAAAACTGTTATGGACAACATCGATCTTTTCCGGTGGGATGTGGTACGTCTGGACGATCAATCGTTTCGTATAGTCGCTGACAGCGATGATTCGATCGGCCATGAGTAGGCCGTGCTGCTCAACTTCGTGGATAAACGGGTTACCATATCCACCGCCAGAGCGATCAAATTCGGTTGCATGGACATGAGCAACAAGCGGTACACCGCTTATTTTCTTCGCGTGAACACCCGCCTCAAGCGTTAGCCAGTCGTGAGCATGAATAACATGTGGTGTTTCGTGGGTTTTCAAGTATTGTTCGACGAACTTTTTGTAGTCAGCCTGGATAGTTTTGATAGAAGTAATATCTTTGTTCGCGTAACTCAGTTTGTAAACGTCTTTATGCTGCTCCTGGCACGCCGTAACAGGCAGCACATTCATAAAATCAACGCCTTCGTGCGGTTTGGTCGTTGACGGGAGTACGAAATCAATCTGGACGCCGTATGACGCCAACGCCTTCGAGAGCTGGTAGCATGCGACACCAAGGCCGCCGCTATTATGTGGAGGCAGCTCCCACCCGAGCATCAAAATCTTCAACTGCACTACCTTCCAGACTTACTTTTTATATTGGTTACGTTTAAAGTATAGCCCTCTTAGGTATTCCGTGCAACTCTTGAAGAGCCGTTGTTTTTCTGACATAATTTACATCCAAATTCCTCTGTTTCTCGTTCACTGAGCCAAAGTTTTATGGCCGGACCAAGCGGCAATAGGTCGTGATAACCGATAAGGTCAGCTATCTTCCGAATCCAGCTCGCGCTTTTACCAGTAAGACGAAACCCCAAGCGCTCAAGCGCTGCCCAGCCGTGTCCGACAGGAACTACGGAAAAAGGAGCTTTCGGCCGATAAATAGGCAAGTGCGCGCCGGAAAACCTTGATTTTATGACACCTGCGACAAATGCACCATCGCTTATGGCTGTTTGGGCGAGACCGGCATACTTTGTTGCCGCATTATCGCCAACGACAAACACTCCCGGTGCGGCTTCGAGATGTTCATTGACAGTCACAAATCCCCGCTCACTCAACCGGAAAACATCTTGGTTATATGCATAAAACGGATGATTTGTTACCCCCGATGTCCACACGACAGTTTCGGTTGCGATCGTCCGGTCTCCGGCATGTAACGTGTGATCATCTAAGCCTTTAACCGTTGTACCGAGTAGTGTATGCACACCCAACTCTCGCAAGCGCTTCGCAGCGGCTCGAGACGTTTTCTCGCTCATACGCGGCAAAACACGAGGTGCCGCTTCAACAAGTGTGATATTGACGTGGTGCTGTTTGAGACCGTGCCACCGGCCTACTTTCAGCAGATAATCTTTCAGCGACGCCGCAAGCTCAACACCGGTTGGGCCAGCTCCGACTATGACATAATGCTTATCAAAATGCTTTGTCGTGATGAGCTCGTCGTGAAGATGCTTGCGAAACGCTCGGATCTCCTCGGGTGATTTTATGCCCCAGCTGTATTTTGCAAGCCCTGGTATATCAAAATAATTCGTTACAACACCGAGACCAAAGACAACCGCATCGTATTCATACTGGCGAGAACGGCCCACTATAAGTCGACGCGACGAGTCGATACCGACGATCGTATCCTTAACAACCCGGATGTTAGTCCCGGCAAAAATGCGGGACAGGGGAATCGACGAGATCTTGCGAGATGCGCCAGTTGCAGTCGCATAGAGCAAGGGATGATACGTCAGCGTGTCCTCGTCTGACACAAGAGTAACGGCACACCGTGGATCTTTTGCAAGTTCAAGTGCCGCTTTGACACCGCCAAACCCACCACCAGCCACGACGACTCGAAAAAAATAGTCTTTCTTCGTTTGTTGCATAGGGCTATAATACACCACATAAGCGTAAGGGAGATAGGTCATGCAAGATACCGCGACACGCGTACTTATAGGAGATTCGCTTGGTTTTCATATATTTTTCGTCCTGATAGGTATCGGCTTGCCGATTATCATCAGTATTTTTGAATACATCGCCTATAAACGCAAGGACAAACAGCTACTTGAAGAAGTTCGTCGCTGGACAGTGGCAGCGACGGTGTTTGTCGTCACCGGTATCGTCTCCGGAACGCTGATCGCCGTTCAGATGGCGCTTATCTGGCCGCATTTCATGGCATTTACAAGCAGAGTCGTTGGTCCAGCCTTTATGTTTGAAGGATACTTTTTTCTTCTCGAAGCGGCATTTCTCTCATTGTTCATCCTGAGTTGGGGTAAAATAAAGGGCTTCAAACACTGGTGGATAGGTCTAGGCGTCATCGTTGGTTCGCTCGGTTCAGCCGTCGTTATAACACTCGTGAATGCCTGGATGAACGAACCAACTGGTTTCCGGCTGGAAAACGGTCAACCGGTTGATGTCAATATTACAGCAGCACTTTTCACCTCTACAGGATTTGTCACGGTACTACACTCCGTTCTCTCGTATATCACGGCACTCTCGCTCGCCGTTGCCGGCATTTACGCCATCCGCTACATCCGGGCAAAAACAACCTCGAAGAAGGAATTGTTCCGGTATATCGGCCTCCGGCTTGCTGTTGTTGGTGTTATTTTCGGCACCGCTACAGCTATCTTTGGTGATCTGACTGCCAAAAATCTTATCGTAAAAAATCCGCAGAAACTTGCGGCATATGAACTACAGATGAAAACAGAGAGTGCCGCCGCATACCGAATCGGCGGGACGTACAACGAAACGACCGGGGAAGTTGAGAACGCCATAGAAATACCATACCTTCTCAGTTTTCTTGCAACCGGTAATCCAAATGGCACCGTTACCGGTCTCGACAGCGTCCCTAAGATGTACTGGCCGCCACTTGTGACGCATATACTGTTCGATATCAAGATGGTAACGGCTATGATCACACTACTCGTCCCGCTTGGGTTACTCCTGCTATACCTAAAGCCGCTCAAACACCGTCTGGAGCGCCTCCGCTGGCTTATGTGGCGTCTGCTGCCAGTTGCCGGTATTGCTGCGTTTGTCACTGTCGAGCTGGGTTGGATCATGGCAGAGATCGGCCGCCAGCCCTTTTCGATACATGGGATCATGCTGACGAAAGATTCCTTCACGACAGATGCGAGCGTTATCACCTTCGGCTATATCTTTCCGATAGCCTTCGTGATGTTATTTATCGCTACATTTGTCGCTCTGCCGGTAGCTCTTAAGCACACGAAAGTAGAGGCGTAGCCATGATTATCCTGCTGTATATACTACTCACCACACTTCTTACTCTCTACGCTTTAGGGTATCTGTACGAGACTATCATGAGTTTTGTGCGGCTCAAGAACCCCAAACATGAGCTGTATCCAAACGCGAGCTGGGAAGTAATCCACACTACACTGGTTCTTGCGTTTGCGACATTCATGATCACGCATGGACCGATGTTACCGAAACTTGCACCGCTTATTCTCGTGCCTTTTATGGTAGCGCTCCTCGGTTTTTTCCTGCGCGCCACCTGTCAGTTACTGATCTTCTTCGGCCGCCGCGACTCTCGCCGCCACACTTGGCTCGACTGGTGCTTTGCGTTCAGCCATCTCGTCATACTAATCCCGTTTCTCTACGCTGTTATCACGACCGCGATATACCTATTTACACACCCGCTCGACGTTTTAACCGACATGCTGAGTTGGTTCGTCCCGGGACTCATCATCGGTGTCGTCATCAACGCAGTGCCGATCATCTACATCCTTAGATCCGCTCATCGCAAAAATTAACCGCTTGTATAAATCTTTGTGGCAGGGCTTACAGGACGATTATCGAACGTACCGCGAGCTAAATAGTCTTCAGGGGGTTTGTGGTAATATGATCCTCTTA
>JAPUDS010000020.1 GCA_027492975.1 Candidatus Saccharimonadota bacterium | reverse complement strand
GGCGACTCGACGGTTGACATCTGAGAAATGATGTCGAGAAGTTTGCGTGGTGTGATATCCGCTTTTATGAGGTAGCCGTCGGCTTCAGACTCCATGGCTTCGCGGGACTCTTCGTCTTGGTCATAGTTCGTCAGGACGATGACGCGACTCTTTGTTACTAGGTCGCCTTTTGGACCTTTGCGAAGCGAGTTGAGCACTTCTATGCCGGTTTGTTCTGGCAGCATGATATCGAGCAGGATGAGGTCATACGAGCGTATGCTTGCGGCTGCAAATCCTTCCCGGCCTGTCGTCACCCAGTCAACAGTATACCCGTTGTTTTTCAGAGACCGAACGTACATTTCGCCGATAAACCGGTCATCTTCGATAACTAGAACTGATTGTATTTTTCCCATAGTTTATCCTTTGTACATGGCGTGGTTTTTTATCCAACCGCCGCCGTTACTTATAATACTCACATTTGAATTATTTGACGCTAGTAACTTGTCGGCAACAGTGCTGTATATCGGAACGGCAAAGGTAAACACACTTCCTTCGCCCTCTTTTGAACGTACTCCGATACTCCCGCCGTGGCTTTCGGTAATTGCTTTTGAAATATACAGGCCAAGGCCGGTGCCGGAAAAATTCTGACTCGTGCGATGCGAGCGGTAAAATTTTGTGAAGAGTCCCGAGACAACAGAGGCGGGCATGCCCATGCCGTGGTCTTGAACAGAGCACTTCACGTAGTCGCCATCAACAGCAGCTGTGACTTGGACGAGACCGCCTTCGTGGCTGTACTTGAGGGCGTTGTCGATAAGATTTGCGAGCACTTCGCTCAGACTGGCGCGGTCGGCAGCGATAGTCGGTAAGTCACCCGGTATATTGACCTGCAGTAGACGGTTTTGGGTGCTGGCGCGCAGCGCGATATCGGGCTCGATCATCCTGTAGATATCCGACAATTTGTCTTCGCGCAGACTGAGTCTCAAGTGACGCCGGTCGTAACGAGCGACGTTCAGAATGTTGTTGATATACCCAGTAAGACGTGCGGCTGAGACCTTGAGACGCTCAAAGAGCGCGATCTGGTCGGGTTTGAGCGCTTGCTGGAGTTCGTCCTGCAGAACATCAAGGTAGCCGTGGATGACAGTGATGGGTCCGCGCAGTTCGTGTGCGGCAAGAGAGATAAAGTCCATATCGTCTTCGCTTTGCGTGTAGTGGTCGGTGCGGTCGAGGGCGATAAGGATTGTCTCTATAGTGCTCGCGTCGTTGCCGTTATACTGACCAAAGATATCGTATACTTTGCGGTTTTTTTCACCAGGCAGAAGGTTTTGTATGTGCGTCCAGGATTTTGACTCGCTGATACTCCGTTCCGATGCTTTACGTACCCAGTCTTCGAAATTATCGCCCGAGTCAAACATGAGCTGGATCGACTCATGACCGTTTTCGTCAACAATCGTCGGCGCTGCTTTGTTTGCATAAACAAGCTCTTGTTTGCTGTTCAGGGCGATCACGCCTATGGGTAATTCCTCGAGCAGAGATGTCATGATCTTCTGTTGTTCCTTATCCTGGTCGCTCAGGTTCGGTTCTGGCCGTAAGTTGGTTGCTAGGCGGTAAATAACGTCAAGCATGTCCTTTAGACCAGTTTTTTCGTGCCTGGTGCCGTTGATGTTTGGCGGTACAAGATCGCTCGCCTGGCCCGATACATGTGTGACGGCGCGGGACAGGATATCGACTGGCGCAAGCGCGTTCGGTAGGATGAGAATAAGGGTGAGGACCTGTAGTACAAACGGCGGTATCGACAGCAGTAGGCTGGCTGCCACGTCATTGCTTGCGATATACAGCATGCAACCGAAGATGGCGGTTGTGAAAATAATCAAAGCAAACCACATGATCCGAACGCGGCGCGCGTGGTTTTTTGAGTAGTCAGCTAGTCTTATTGCCACGTAATACCTCTGTCGTTACTGACTGTCGTGATCCAGGTTTGACCGCGGACGAGCTTGATCTCGTTGCCTTCCTTGTCTTTTAGAAACAACTGCGCTCTGGCGTTTTCTTTGGACCAGGTTCCTTCCACGGCAGTTCCGTTCTGAAAGACGTAGGCGGTTCCGCTGCCGGACGTTGCGATGGACATATGGGTTCCGTCAGATGAAAGTGAAACAGATGTTTTGAGCGCAACGACGACTTTCGGGGATATTTGGCCTTTTTCGCGGTCTGTATGTGTAGCCCCGCCCTGTTTGCGGTCGTACGAGTTATTTGCGCTGTTATAGGTGTAGCCAACCGTGAAAAGACCGGTCGAGACGGGTATATTTATCTGTGAAGCGTCGGGGGTTTCGACCGCCTTGCCATCCGCACGCGGTGCAAATGTAAACGTGCTTGACGTGTGCCCTTTTGCGGTATTGAGCGCATCGAGTCTGTCAAAGTTTGTGTAGACGTTATGCGGCGCTGTGCGGTCCGTGGCACGCCAGAAGGAATTGCCGTTGAAGAACTGGTCGAGGTCGATACCGTAGTTGCCGGAACGAATCATAGCCAGCGCCTCCGGGCTGCCGCCAACGTGTGCGACGCTTGGGTCAAACCCAGCCGCCCATTCTATGTAGTACGGACGCAAACTGCGGACCGGTCCGATGATACTTGGTCGCGAAGTCTGATACAGTGCGATAAACCGTGTTATACCACCTTCTGCGACCGCTTCGAAAACGACTTCAGCGTCAGCAAGGCCGGACTGCGGGCGAGCATCGGGGCTATTTTCTATCATCACGGCAGTCACCGGGCGTTTTGTCGTCGCTTCGTCGGCGACCTGTACGCCCGAAAGCGGTGAAAAGTATTTTGTTGCAGGTTTTGGTAGTTTGGTCGATGCTATGTCTGCTCCTGGCTGCTGTTGTATAAACCACAGCAACCCACCGCCAACCAGAAGGATAAAACCGACGGCAACAGCAAAGATGATCTTATCTTTTTTCGACGTCGGTCCTTTTTGAACGATACTACGTTTTTTGAAACTAACCGGTTTTTGCTTCTCAGCGGCCGCCTCTGGAGGGGTTTCGCCTTCGATCTCGATAGTCATCTCGAGTTCTTTTTCGTAACTATTCATGTAAGCAGTATAGCAAACTGCTTATGATAAGGGCAGAGTGATTTATCGCTTAGTAATCTAGTAGTTGTTTAGTCGAGCGAGTACGCGTTCTTTGCCGAGTAGTGCCAGAGTATCGTTGAGCTGCGGGCTAAACGGTGCCCAGGTCGTTACGATGCGTATGAGGCTAAAAAGTATACCGGGTTTTTGGCCAGTCGTCTCAAGCAGTTGGTTGAGCACTTCTTGGATTGGTTCGCTCGACCAGTCGTTGAGCGCAGCGAGAGCTTGTGTTGCGGACGAGATGAGAGCGCTCCGCTCTTCTTCGGCAAGCTTTGCGAGTTGTTTGTTCCATGTTATGAGGTCGTCATTTCGTTCTGGCTCTTCGAAAAAATACCGAGTCATCATACTCAGTTCAGCGAGAGTTTTCAGGCGCTCTTGTACGAGACTAAGAACCTGTTTTTTGTACTCCTGGCTTGCCTGCTCGGCGCTTGCTGGCCAGTACGGCTCAACACGTTCGTACAGGTCGTCGAGGCTGAGGCGGCGGATCCATTGACCGTTCATCCAGAGCAGCCGGGCTTCATCGAACCGCGCGCCACTTTTTTGTACCCGCTCCAGGCTAAACTTTTCCACGAGTTCATCTTTGCTGAACAGTTCTTGTTCTGTGCCGTCATTCCAACCGAGGCTGGCGAGAAAATTTAGCATCGCTTCTGGCAGGATTCCGTCGGTTCGGTAGTCGGTGACGCTTTTTGCCCCGTCGCGCTTGCCAAGCTTCTTTTTGCCGTCCGGCGCCATGATATGTGGCATACAGGCAAGGACTGGTCGTTCGTATGTCCTGCCGAGAAGTTCTTGGGCAATTGACATTTTCCCGCTCCCACCATCTTTCCTCTCCACCTCGCTCGGCGCTAGTTGCATTTCCTTTGCGCCTCGCTGCTGCGAGGTCGCAGAGGTATCGAGGAAAGAGGTGGTCGCTCCCCCCCGCTTATCATGGATGCCTAGCGCCTCGTAGAGACTTAGGTAACGTGGAATGCTTGAAATGTACTCGAGGCCGCGGATAACGTGCGTGACGCCCATTTCGGCATCGTCGACGATGTGGGCGAAGTTGTATGTCGGCAGCCCGTCGGCTTTTATGAGTATAAAATCGTCCAGGGCTTCCGGGCCGGCGCTCAGGTCTCCCATGATAGGATCATGCCAGTCATAGCGCTTTATGTCGATAACCTTGAACCTGAGCGGCTGACTACCATCCCAGGTAGGCGGATTTTCCGGACGGTGGTCGCGGTAGAGGAATGGTTTTTTCTGTGCGATGGCTTCCTCGCGAAAACTCTGGACTTGTTCGGGCGTGTACGGGTCAGCGTAGGCGAGGCCTTTGTCGATGAGTTTTTGCGCCCATTTTTTATAAATCTTCCGCCTTTCGCTTTGAATGTACGGCCCAAAGTCGCCGCCTTTTCTAAGGCCTTCGTCCCAGTCAATACCCAGCCACTCGAGCGTGTCGAGTATCAAGTCGGTTGCACCTTCGACGAAGCGGGCCTGGTCGGTGTCTTCTATGCGGAGTATGAACGCTCCGCCCTTTTGACGGGCCAAAAGGTATGGAAACAGTGCCGCCCGGACATTACCGACGTGTATATAACCGGTTGGACTTGGCGCAAAACGAGTACGAATCATATCTGTTATTGTAGCATATAAAAAATGAGGCGAGTCGCCTCTTTATAGTCTATCTTTTTATTATACCACTATTTGTAGCAATAAGTCAATATTTTCTATATTCGCTCTCTGTTAATAAGATCAAAAAACAATCGTCAGATTTATTTCGTCCTACATACTTGAGGCGATCTTGACAAGCTGGTCGGAGTTGAGGGGTGCTTTGCCGTCTATGGTGTACAAGATGCCACCGTTTGTCCAGGCGGCGCGTGTACCGTAGGTGTAGACCGTTACACCGCTGATGCTGTGGACGTCGTACTCGCCGCCTGAGGCGTTGCTGACGAGATTGTCGAGTACGGCGATAGAGTTCCAGTTGCTGTTTTGTTCTTTGATAACATAGCCTTCACCGCCGCCATTTGATATAAAACGCAGTTCCACTTCTCCCTGGTCAAACGCGACCGGTCCTTGAAAGCTGTAGCCATCTGGGTTGTAGTCTGGGTATTTTGCATTGACACCAGCTTGGGCGGCGGCGAGGCGCACCGACAACCCCGGAACATTGAGATATGCAACGTAGCCAGTCAGGAGCAAAAATGCGACCCCAGCAGTAACGAGATGTTGTTTGCGGATGCGTTTTAGGAGCGGTTTTCGCTTTGGTTTCGCATGCTTGACAGCGGTCGAAAGCGAATGGTCAACTCTGGTTCCAGCTTGAGCTATGAGCCGTTCTTTGACTTCACGACTGGGCAGTTGAGTATGTTTTTTTGCTGGTGCGACGGTCTGGCGCACGACGGGTCCGATGTCGTTTATCATTTTGACAGGACGGTTTTTTGGTAGCGGTTTCGGGTGAGCTGCAAAATGCGAGATCATCGGGCTTTGTGCGACATGTTTTGCCGCGTGACGTGCGGGAGCATGGGTCTTCGTGGTGTTTTTTGGTGCGGTGAGATGATTTCGTTTGAGTGTTTGACTTCGGTGAAGTTGCTGGTGAACACTTGCAGAATGACGCGTTGGCTCGCGGTGAATATCGCGCTGAACAGGCTGAACTGGTGTAGGTGCCGCTGCTTTTGGCGCGGCTGGTTCATGCGTGACTCGCAGTCCGGTGACTGCATCGTAGACCTGTCCGTTTATCGATATGGTGTGTTTTGCGTTCATTCAGCCCCTTACAAGCCCTAATATACAATGTACTTTTATGATACGACGAAGTGCGGTAAAGCACAAGGGGGTTCCTTTTTTGCGACGCTGGTATATAGTATACATAGTAGCCATGCAACAATACGACGTTGACAAAAAGAAGCGCAAATTTACTCTTCTCTTACGGTATATCGCGATGACCGTTGCGGTCGTTATCATCTCGACGGTGTGTATACTTCTTGCGCTTGGCTATCGGTTTGATTTTACTTCCAACAGCGTTAAACAAGGGGCATTGTTGCAGTTTGACTCGTTCCCGAGCGGGGCGCAAATCACACTGGATGGTACGATTCTCTCCTACAGAACACCTGGTAAAACAGAGGTGGATGCTGGAACGCACAGTGTGAGTTTGGCCCGTGATGGCTATAGGACATGGACGAAGCAGTTTACCGTGAAGGCGGGCGAAGTTCGGTGGCTGAGTTATGCGCGGCTCGTACCGACGACCGTTAGCACGAGTACTGTTAAGGAATTGACGGGCCTTGCTGATGAGCTTCCGTCGCCGGATCGCAAGTATATAGCGGTCCTGACCGCGAGCAATAGCCCAAACTTGACCATGGTGAATATTTCGGATCCGAAGAAAATTACCGATACACTGATAACTATACCGGCGGATATCCCAACCGCTCCGGCAGTCGGTGTGACGTCGGCGTATAGTATCGCCGAATGGAGTTTGAGCTCGAAATATCTCCTGCTCAGACACGACGCGGGTTCGGTGCGTGAATACATCCGGGTTAACACCAGTGATCCGAAAGATATCATCAACCTGTCTACGAAATTTGGCGTGGCGTTTAGCGAGATTCATTTTTCGTCAGAGACTGTGTTTTATGGTGTTGAAAACGGCAATCTTCGGAAATTTGATCTCGGCCCCGGTTCACTTTCCGAGCCGCTTGCAAAAGACGTTGAGCAGATGAAACTATACGGTTCGAACGATATCGTCTATGTGCGTCATGCGGACAGCCGGTATATTGTAGGTGTGATAGTCGGGGGTAAGGCCCGCCAGGTAAGTAACTATGACGATACGACGCCGCTACTCGTTGATATCACATCGTATTTTAACGATCGTTATGTTGCTATCACCCGCAGCGGTTCGTTCGAGCTTATAAAGAACCCAGAGAAAACCTCGTCAAATGGCCTCACAAAGGTTGTGACGCTGTCGTATCCGAGCGATCTCAAATGGCTGGATATTTCGTCAAATGGGCGCTTTGTTATCACCGGAAATGGCGCGCAGTTCATGACGTATGATATCGAACTTGCGACGCGCACGAATTCGAACTTTCCTACTCTTATTTCCGACCCATCTATCCCGCCGCAGTGGTTGGATGGCTACATACTAGTCTCAACTGGCGACAATAAGCTTCGTCTGAGCGATTTTGACGGCACAAACCAACAGATCATGACCGATGCCCTGCCCGCCATGCCGGTAACACTCAGCACCGACAACAGATTGCTCTATAACTTCACGAAAACCCAAACGGGCGTCATGAGCTTGCAGGTTTCGAAAATGACGATCGACTAGTTGCCGCCGAATAAACGTTCAAAGAAACTCTTGGATGCGCCGCCGATCTCTTCGGTGCCGCTTTTGTCATTTGAGGTTTCCGTCCTTGACGTTGCGGTACTCGGGTCTGGTGCGACTTGCTCGCCGAAGACTAGGAGCCGATTCGTTGCTGTACCAACTGGGGTGCAGGTGACAAGCGTTGCCATAGGCTTGTCGGTTGTGATGGCTAGTTCGCTCACCTGGTTCGGGCTGATAACCTTTTTTTCCGTGACGACGTAGGTGTAGCGTTTGCCGTTGTAGTTTAGGTAGAAGTAATCGCCCTTTTGTAACTGGTCAAGCCGGAGAAAGACAAATTTGTAGCTGCCGGCTGCAAAGACGTCGTTTGCGGAGTGTCCGAGCATAACGGTATTGCCTATCTCGCCCGGTACTGCGTTCGCGCCTCGTATAGGATAGTGTACGACGCCGTTTTCGAGTTTCGACTCGACGACCGACTCTTCAAGCGTTGTCAGGCCGTATATGACAGGTGCTTGGACGGCAAGTTTCGGGATAGTTATGAGCGGGTCTGGTCCGACGGCGACATCTGTGTTCGGGTCAATATAAGTTGCTACCGTATCCTGCGAGGCTGGCGTGGTGTAAGCCATGACGTTCGCGAAGATGATTTGGTTGTACTGCAAAAATACAAACACGAGCGCAACGCAAGCTGCTACCGCTATCGGCATAAAATGCCGGCTTTTTCGGATCTTTTTCGACTGGGTTTTCACTTTTTCGAGCAGCTCGTTGCGAAGTTCATGCGTGGCCTGCTCTTTAGTGAGCTCTTCGGTTGCGTTCTGCGGTTCTGGCGTCGCCGCTACGTTGAGAAGTTGCTGCTCTGTTTGAGCCTTGTAGTAGCGCTCATAATACATCTGGTAGTACTGCTGCCAGGCGCTGTGATACTTTTGCCAGTGCGCTTGAACCTCAGTACTTTGTTCGGCGGCGTGGACATCCGCAGCTTCGCTGTGGGTTTGTTCGTAAGGGCTCGTGTCCGCTTGACTGGTCAGCGAGCCGGTCTCGTCTATGGAGATAGCGGCCAGTTCGTTTGGTTGCGGATCGTCGTAAATTGTATCGATTTGCGACCGCATCAAATCAGCCGCCGCCTGTTGGCTGGTTGTCGGGGCGGTGCTATCTTGGCGACTCGGCACCTGAAGCCCACGTTGGTGCTGGTCTGAATTTGGTTGCATGACTGTATCTATTGTACAATTATACGTGCATATAGGCAAAAGTGCTGTTCATGCCGCGGTGATGGAATGGTAGACATGAGAGACTCAAAATCTCTTGGGCAATATGCCCGTGCCGGTTCAAGTCCGGCCCGCGGTACCAGAAATATAAAACCCCTCGTTTTCCGAGGGGTTTGTTATGCAGGGGTAGATAGTACTATGTGTCGAGGTGAGTGGCGTAGTTGTCCATGATGTTTAGAAGATGGTTATAGTCGGTTTTTGTAACCATGTTTTCTTCGATACGATTGACCTTTTCGTCGATTTGCTGAACATATTTGAACAGTTTTGTAAATTGATCTTCGCTCATAGTATCACCTATTGTACCACGAAACTTGTCGCGATAGCTTCCAGTGGCTTCTCCGGCGACCAGAGGAGGTGACACGCTGCTTTAGTGGCTGTCAGCCCGCGCCAGATGGCCATTGGTTCATCAAATTCTTGCGTCACAACAGCACCGCTATGGGCAACGACCAGGTGGTTTTGGTGAAATGTCACGATAGTCGAAGGATACGTGATAGTGAACTTGTGTAGCGCATCGACGAGCTGCATGAGTTGCATGGAAAAACTAAGGATACGCGGGTAGTAGACGCTCTGAAATAGCTTCTGTACCTGGGCAAAACTAGCGACAAGCGTTGTTTTGTCGCGGCCAACGAGCCGTTCGGCGACTGGTTTAAAAAGTTCGACGGCATCGCGGGTGACGACGAGGTGGCCGGTGTATTTTTCGAGCAGCTGTTCGCACGCCATGGCGGTTTCGCTGTTTCGCCCCATATCGCCGACGAGCAGAACAACGTCTGCCCAGTTTGCGCTTGCAATAATTTCTGGGATGGCGTCTCTGCTAAAACCACCCGACGGGTTGCTCGGAATAAAAAACGCGTCAGTGATGCTGGCCGGGAATGCTTTTCTGAGCGCATCGGGTAAGATGGCACGTATCTGCCCCGCTCCGAGCATGTCAGCAAGGTTATACGCGTCGCTGACCGCCATAAACCCGAGTTTGTTGCCGCCGATGATCGCCAGTTTCCCAGCGTGGGATTTCTGCTCAGGCTTTGCCCACTCGATATCTGGAAAGAGTGGTTTAGTAGACGACTGTACGTGCCAAAATGACTCCATCATCCCGCTTTTCCGCTCGTGTCGGCACATTTCTTCATAGTCTTTTAGTATAACACTAGGAGCTGAGTGAAATAACTGCTTGCAGGTATTTCCGAGGCGACGAAGTGTTGCACGAACCGAAGGTTTTAGTATATCACCTCAAAATCTGTCCGGCTCTCAGCTTGCCTACCCTGTTCATCTACTGTATTCATCTATAGAAAACTCTATACTTATTTTATCCGATCGGATAAAATAAGTATACAAATATGTCACGCAGAAAACAGGATTTTTCAGAGTGGTTGTGCCGGCAACAAGGCGTTCTGCCGAACTCGGCCTTGCGGTATACGCTTTCGGCGTTAGTGCCGTATACGAAAGCAAATCTCGACCTCGTCTTCAGGCCGGGTGCGTTTTTTGATGAGCTCGAGAAGATAGATAAGGGCGTGTACAGCCGTGCCGCGATCAGCAAGGCGTACTATGAGGCGAAGCGAAAACAGTTGATCGTCATAGGCAGTGACGGATCGCTTGCGCTATCTGAAAAAGCTCTCGAAAGCATACGGCCGTTTAAGCCGAAAAAGTTAAAGGGCGCGCACGTTATGGTGATTTTCGACATTCCCGAGCAAGAAAATCGCAAGCGGCAATGGCTTCGTTTGCTGCTACGAGAGCTGAAGTTTGTGCAGATTCAAAAAAGTGTTTGGACGAGTGAATACGACTGTTTCGAGGTGTTGTCGGCTGGAATTATCGAGCAACGGCTGGAGGACTATGTCAGGATTTTTGAGGCCCGTCCAGTAGAGGCGTAGTTTCGGCTGCCACCCTTCGCTTTGTCGTGATTTTCCTTGGACGACATCGTACATTTCTCTTTTCTAGACTTGTATACTTATTTTAACCGATCGGATAAAATAAGTATACAAAATTTATGGATTGTAATGGGGTTGGTTGGGGGTGAAAGTTGGGGCGATGAGCGGAGAGAAGCGGACAGGAAATAAAACGTAAGCAATGAAATCTGGATAATAAAAAACAAGACATCTAGTCTTGACCTAACGTTTGGATAACAAGCAGACAGGAGTTCTTGTGTGGGGCCCGAAGGGGCCCCACACGGTCGGTCACTTCTTCTCCGGGAATTTCCCGGCCTCAGCCATCCGCTGTTCGGCTTCCGCGCCGAGGGCATCGAATATCGGGCCGTCGGGCTGCATCAGGAGAAGGATCCACGAAAGGACGTTCTGGGCGATCACCTGGTTGCGCGCGGGCTGAGTGCCGTTGAACGCGACGACCACCCCGTTTCTGCCAGCCACCCCATCGCCGGCCAATGTAGTCGGGTCGTTGCCGGCAGACTGAATCCTCCAGTAGGTCTTGGCTGCGAAGAGGGCGGTTTTGTTGCGCTGCATGATCCCTGCGCCTCCACCGAGACATCCCAGGAAGAGTACGTCGCCGCTTTGCGGGTCGAGGATGACGATGGTGCCGACACACTCATCCATGATGCCGACGGAATCGGCTCTTTTGATGGACGGGAGGACAATATCCCATGCCAAGTTGCAGATCTCCCATGTAAGGTCCTGGGACATATCGTTTCTTCTCTCTCCCCGCTCGGGTCAGCGCCCGGGCGGCGAAGACACAAGACGAGGTTTCAGTCCTCATAAAAAGAGTGCTCAAATCTCATCTTGTGTTACTATCTGTCTGCTTGTCAAAAAACAGCTTCCCGGAGAGTATACAACCCTCGACAAGAAGCCTATCTTTTCATTATAGCACACTATAGGCTATTCTGTCAAGTTTTACCCTGTTATAACTCGATACTGACCGGGCAATGGTCGCTACCCATGATATCGGCGTGAATCTGGGGGTTTTTGACACTGTTTGCTATATCGCGGCTTGCAAGCCAGTAGTCGATACGCCAACCGACGTTGTTGGCGCGGGCGTTTGCCCAGTGGGTCCACCAGGTGTAGGCTCCCGTTGCTTCTGGATTGGCCGAGCGAAATGTGTCGACAAATCCTGCCTCCAGGAAGTTTTGAAACCCTTCGCGTTCCTCGACAGTAAACCCGGCGTTTTTCGTGTTGTCTTTCGGCCGCGCCAGGTCGATCTCGGTGTGGGCAACATTTAGGTCGCCGCAGACCAGCACGGGTTTTGTGGCTTCAAGTTGTTGCAGGTACGCGAGGAAACCGCGGTCCCAGTGTTGGTGGCGCACATTGAGACGGGTGAGGTCGCGTTTGCTGTTCGGTGTGTAGACTGTTACTACCCAATAGTCTGGAAATTCGGCGGCGATCACCCTGCCTTCGGCGTTTGGGTCGCCGTATGTGTCACCGGTGATACCGTAGGTGTCGATGATATCCTGCGGAAAGCCGTCTATGTAGCGAAGTGGCGGCGTTTTGCAGAAGATTGCCGTGCCGCTATAGCCTTTTTTGACTGCACTAAAAAAATGCTCGTCGTACTGAGGAAGATCTATTTCTACCTGTCCCCGTTCAGCTTTCGTTTCTTGGAGGCACAGTATATCCGGGTCATGTTCGGTTATGAATGCTTGCAGCGCTCCTTTGTTTAGTACAGCTCGTATGCCGTTCACGTTCCATGAGTAGAGTTTCATATCTCTAGTATATCAGGACAATAAAAAAGCCCCGGAAGGGGTTGAAAAACAAGCTGGGAGCAAAGGTGTGGCGGGAGTCCGAGGAGGACTCCCGCCACGACCAGGTCCCCAGTAACACCGAGGGTTGACCCGGGTGAAACTGCCGCGCTAGAACCCCGCCAGGGGCCGTAGCAATACGAGCCTGTTGTACGCGGCGGC
>JAPUDS010000019.1 GCA_027492975.1 Candidatus Saccharimonadota bacterium | reverse complement strand
CAGATTAGCCCGTTCTAGAATAGACTGAGTGTTGATTATATGTGGAGGGTGACATTTTGTTACTCCTTTAAGTACAATTATACCTGAATTGTTAGCAAAAATTGGAAAGGGAAACCGTGCAAGACTACAATCAGCAACAACGAGACGACCAACAATACCATAACCCAGTAGACGGGCAAGTTTACGTAACGGACGGCACATGGCAGACATACAGCCCAGCAAGTCCTGTGCCCGAACCAACAGGACCAGTAAAACTAGAGGGCGTTCGTCTCTTGGCTGATGAACAAACAATTGCCGCCAGTGTTTCCACCGAAGCACTCAGCCAGTATATTAAAAGTATCTCTGAAGCTGTTGAGACAGCCGCAAAGGACTCGCCTACGGCATTTGAGCTTCTGCTTCAGTTTGAACTGGCAGCCGATAAGCCAGTGTTCGTGCAAATAAGTAATCAAGGTGAAGTGTCTCAAGAGCTATTACAAAAAATCTACGAAGCACTAACCGCATTGCAAGCGCCTGCCGTTTCTGGAAATCCAGTACCATTTCAAGCACACTACAAGATTAACCCATAGCACCGACCGCCACGCCGTTTCTGCCCTTGTGGGCAGGGCGCGGCTTATTTTGCTTATTTCATCTCTTCCGGCACGTCTTCAAGTGTCAAATTTACCACCTGCCCCGGCTGAACAGCGCCGGCAAGCAGTTGCTTCGCCATGATATTTTCTACCACACGCTGAACTTGTCGCCGCATAGGTCGGGCGCCGAGCCGCGGGTCGTTACCCTTCACTACCAGCCACGCCTTCAGTTCGGTATCTATGGTAACGCTGACTTTTTGCGGCTCGAGCGTTTTGTTAACACCTGCGATGATGAGGTCGACTACTTTCGCAAGCTCTATCTCCGTGAGCGGCCGAAACAAAACGATGTCATCAAACCTATTTAAAAATTCCGGACGAAACTCACCCGAGTTGATAAGTTCGTTCTGCAACGCCTGCTCAAACTGCTCGAGCTGCTCGCCGGCTTCTATATGACGCCGAATGTGTTCCGAACCGGCATTGCTCGTCGCGATGATGATAGCGTCGCGAAAACTCACTTCACGGCCTTTTTCATCACGCAGAATCCCCTCATCGAGCATCTGAAGCAGCGTCGAAAGTACTGCATCGTGAGCTTTTTCTATCTCGTCGAGCAGCACAACCGAAAACGGCTGTTTGAGTATCTGAGCACTGAGACTGGTGGGATCATCCGCTCCGTCGGCGATAAGTCGCCGCACATCATCCGGACTAACAAATTCATTCATGTCGAGCCGAACCAGTTGCTCTTCACCGCCAAAATACACGGCCGCCAGCGCTTTTGCAAGTTCGGTTTTCCCGACACCTGTCGGACCGAGAAACAGAAACGTTCCGATAGGCCGTTTTTCATTGCGTACTCCGGCTCTCGCTCGTCGCAGTGCGTCACTGACGATACTGACAGCCCGCGTCTGGTTGATCATGCGCTCGTGTATGCGCTGTTCAAGGTTGAGCAGCATCTGTTTTTCCTCGCCGCCAGCGCTCGCACCGACTTTTACACCAAAATTCTGTTCGACCGCTTTCTGGACAGATGCCGCCGTCACTAGCCCATCTTCGTCATGTTGTGCTGCTGACAACAGTACCTGTAATGACTTGGCAGGCTGCGCAGCGTCGTGCACATACCGTTCGCTGAGTCGGTAGGCCTCACGAAGCGCCTGATACATATATGTCACATGGCTACGAAATTCCGTCGGGATCAACTGGTCCTGCATAACACGCATAGTCTCTTCGTACGAAGCCGGCTGAACAGTAAAGCGATTTAAAAGCTGCGCGAGTGCCGGGTTACGCTGCGAAATCTTAAGAAAACGCTGTTCTTCCATAGTGAGAATTATTTTAAGCACCCCGCCCTCAAGCACGGGTTTGAGGAGATTCGCGAGATCAACCGACCCAACACCATCTTCGAAAAATAGTTCGGCATCATCTAGGCACACGATGATATTTTTGGCGCGATATGCCTCGACGAGCAGTTCATTGACCAGCTCTTCAAGTTGACCGCGACCAGCTGCGGCGCCGATAAGTGTTGCTGCGTCAAGCTGTATAACTTGTCGATACTTGAGCGACGCGGGCACCCCGTCGTCCTTCATCAACCGTTCAGCAAGCGCCTCGATGATAGTCGTTCTGCCCGAACCAGCCGGACCGACCAAGGCAACGTTTGCTTTCCCGGACGTTGCGAGTGTGCTCACCATAAAGTTCAGCGCGTCCTGATGCGCCTCTATAGTAACATGCAGACTGCCGTTCGCCACGCGGTCGCTGACATTTACTCCGAAACGCTCCAGTAGATGCGAGTAGCCAAAACTCCAGTCCCGGGCAATACCGCCAGTTGGACGTATTTCGCTGTGATGAGCGATAAGCTCCTCGAGACGAGCATACCAGTCAGCGACAAGATCGACATCGTTTTGATCAAGCTGAAGATGCGGTAAAAGACTTGTGAGCGCTGGGTCGCTCGCGACGAGACTCGCCAGTATATCAGAAGCGTAGACCACCCCTTCTGGCTTTCGCGCCACGACTCGCTCCCAGGCTACTTTGAGCTCAGCTTCTCCGAATGTCTCGCTGATGAACCGCGGTGAGACGCCAGCCCGCGCCATCATAAACTGCACGCTTCTCGCGTACGAAAGATTCGCAACAAGTGCGTTACGGTCAAGCCGAGACGGCAGCCGAGCAAGAAGCCCCGGCTCTAAACGATCGTCTATCCGCTGCCCTTTTAGAACAGGTAGTGTCTTCAGATGCCGGTCATCCCAGAGTAGCGGTACTAGCAAAAAGAGTGCTACACCGACTAGTATCCACCCGGATGTCTCACTGATGATCAGAAGCCACCCGCCAAAGCCGGCCAGCAGAGTAGCGCCAACGAGCAGCACGGGTTGCAACCATCCGCTCAGTAACAAGTGTGTCCGCGCATTGCGCGCCCGAGAAGATTCGTATGAAAATAGTTCGCTCATGCGACCCCCACTCTCAGCGCCGCCGCAGCAGCCCCAAGTACTGGCGCAAGCGGTAAAAGCGGCCAGACGAGCAACCAGCAAGCGCTCATGAGCGCCGAGATACACCACCATGCTACCCCAACAACAAGTAAGACGAGGCGCGCCGACGCGCCGATAAAGCGTGAGATAGTTCTGTCAAGCCAAGCTCGAAACTGTACGGAGAGGCCGCCGCGCCGCGACCCGGCATCTATCTGACGAAATGGTTGAAACAGTGTTCGCAGCAACGTACCGAAGGAAAAATACTCTTCGACACGCGAAAGTCGTCGAAGCTGAAGTCGAAACTCCCCGACCCAACCGACTCCGTACCACCAGCTTATCAGTGCCCACGCCCGCATATACTCTTAAATTATACAGTACTTCCGGAGTATACTGGTCTATACAATGTTACAAAAACAATCCGTCAAGCTCGGCAAGCTTATAAAAAAAGCGATGCGCCTTCGCGGCGGCGGCTCCGCCCTGCCGGGACTTGTCGTTGAAAAACTATCGCCGAACTTCCTAGCCCACGCTCTTTCCGACCTACCGCACGGCGTTGTCGTAGTGTCTGGTACCAACGGCAAAACGACCACAACAAAAATTGTCGTTGAGCTGCTCAAAACGCACGGGCTACGAGTGTTTACCAATCCATCCGGAAGCAACTTCACCCGTGGGGTCGTCGCGAGCCTACTTGACCACGTCGACAGTGCAGGAAAACTCGACATGGATATCGCTGTTCTTGAACTCGATGAAGCACATGCTGTTCATTTCGCCAGTAGCGTCGCGCCCGCCTATACGCTCATTTTAAATGTATTTCGTGACCAGCTCGACCGCTTCGGGGAGATCGATCATACCGCAAAGCTACTCGCTAGAGTTGTTGAAAAAACAACAAAAGGTGTTGTGTTAAATCGTGACGATGAACTCGTCAGAGCACTCGCTATCGACGTCAAACGAGACGTTGCCCTGCGATACTTCGGTGTCGGAAACAGTCTTTTAAAACTGTTCCCGAGCGACAAAGACATGCGTGGTGCAAAAAAGAAATCACCCGAAAAAGATAGACGAACACCCATCCAGCCAGACGATGTCATCCTGTCAAAACTAAGCGGCCAGAAGGCAACATTTTCGTTCGGTGAGGAGACAAAAAAAAGCATGACGCTGAAGCTTGCGGGTATATACAACGTCCAAAATGCTGCTGCTGCCCTCGCCCTCGCCCGAACTATACTTGGCGACGATTTTAAGGAAAAACAATCCTTCACTGCGCTTGAGACAGTTCGTCCGGCATTTGGTCGCGGCGAGGCGATCACCATCGACGGCCAGCCGCTCGAAATAGTCCTTGTCAAAAACCCGAGCGGTTTCCGGCTCAGCCTTGCCTCTTATCGTAAAAAACCAGCCGAAACGATGATCGCCATCAATGACCTCTACGCCGACGGTCGCGATATGAGTTGGCTGTGGGATGTCGACTTTAGCGACTTTAGTGCCAGCGGCATACCATTTGTCAGCGGCATCCGCGCTTACGACATGGCACTTCGGCTCCAGTACGACAACGTAGAAGTCGGTCAGATCTTGCCGGACACCGCCGCCGCACTCCAGGCATTTCTCGCCTCAGGCAACCGACCGAAACGGATTTTCTGCACCTACACCGCCATGCTCAGTTTGAGGCGGGAACTCGCAAAAACACACCCCTTGGAGGCGATCGAATGACCAGCCAACCGATCACTATCGTCCACCTCTACCCCAAGGAAATGAACATATACGGTGACTGGGGAAACGTCTTGACCCTTAAACGACGGCTCGAATGGCACGGGTTTGCGCCAAAAATCGTCGAACATCACCCAGGTAAGCCATTTCCAAAAGAGGCCGACATCGTCATCGGTGGTGGCGGTCAAGATTCAGGACAAACCCTGATCCAAAACGACCTGCTCGAAGTTGGAGATGCCCTCCGAAGACTCGCTGACGACGGTACACCCATGCTCGTTATCTGCGGACTTTACCAGCTTTTCGGTCGTTTTTTCAAAACTAGCAACGGCGAGACCATTCCTGGTATCGGTCTGTTTAAAGCCGAGACGCACGGCGGGCCAAAACGGCTCATCGGCAATGTTATCGTTGAATCTCAAAAATTCGGCGAGCTTATCGGCTACGAAAACCACTCAGGACTCACCCTGCTTGACAATGACCAGCCCGCTCTCGGGCGTGTCACAAAAGGCAAAGGCAACAACGGCGAAGATACAACTGAAGGTGCAGTGTACAAAAATGTATACGGCAGTTATCTTCACGGCTCACTTCTCCCGAAAAATCCGGCTCTCGCTGACGAACTTATCCGCGAAGCCGCTACAAAAAGATACGGCACTTTCACACCTCGCGATATCGACGACACATTTGCGGTATACGCCCGTGAAACCGCAAAACGCCGGCCGCGTTAGTCAGCTTTCTCTCAGCGCCCGAGTTGGTATAATAGTGAAGCATGTCTGACAAAACAGTGCCGGCTCGAAGGATCATCGAACTCGACCTCTTGCGAGGATTTTTCATTATCGTCATCATCCTCGATCATCTGCAATTTTGGCCAAGCCCATGGCAGTACATGACCGGTCAGGGACGCCTCTGGGTGTCCGCTGCTGAAGGATTCTTTATCATTTCGGGCTTACTGATCGGCTACCTACGTGCATACAAAGGCAAACACATGCCCCTGAAAGACATGACCAAAAAGCTCCTCCAGCGTGCCGGCATGCTCTGGGTATGGTGCATCATCATCACGCTCGTCGTCGTTGGCCTCAGTGTCGCGCTTCCAGGCAACAACAGCCTGCTCCCGAAATTTCCAGATACCGAGTTGCTCGCTTCACCATTGCTTCTCCTTTGGAACGTTATAACGATGAATTACGCGAGTGACTGGATTTATTTCCTGAGACTGTACGCTATCATGCTTGCCCTGACGCCCATCTTTCTCTGGCTTATCCGTAAAAAACACGCCCTGCTCGCTCTAGCGCTCTCTCTCGGGGTCTACCTCGTCAGTCTCGCATTTGGGCTCAAAGAAGTTGCTCTCCAGTGGCAGGTTTTGTTCTTTGGTGCTGCGTTTATCGGCTGGAAGCTCGAAGATATACTCTCCTGGCTGCGTGCCCGGCCAAAACTCCGCACAACCGTCCTCTGGAGCCTCGCTGTATTCACGTTGTCGACCATGGCACTCAGTTACTTTATGGTCCATGGCTGGTTATATGTCGAGTCACCGACAACATCCATCAGCTTAGATTCGTATGTCTCCATACGCGCTCATGTTGACCCGGTGTTTTCAAACAATCCGCTAGTACCGGCCCGAATCGCCCTGGCGTTCATCTGGTTCTTCGGCCTCTTATCGCTTTTCCATTTACTCCGCGACCCGATCAACCGTTTCCTCGGCTGGCTGCTCTTAACCTTCGGTCAAGCGTCGTTGACGGCGTATTGCCTTCAGGCTGTTTTGCTCGTCATTCTCGTAAAGTTTGTCCAGCTGGATGGTGATTTCTACGTCAACGGGCTCGTTGGAGCTGCTGTGATTTTGGCTGTCTGGGCACTTATGAAGATACCGCTGGTGCGAAAAATCTTGCCGCAATAAAATAACTCACCGTGTGATGAGCTATTTTAGTGGTCGGGGAGACAGGATTTGAACCTGCGACCCCTCGGTCCCAAACCGAGTGCGCTACCGGACTGCGCCACTCCCCGACGTCAGAATTCACTGGAACAGAGATGATTGTAGCAAAAAAACATGTTTTTGGCTAGTATAAGAAGTATGAAGAAACCACACAGCCGAAAAATCACCTTCCTGAACGCACTGGGCTCGTTCGGGTACATTGCCTGTTTATTGCAATGGTTCTGGGTAGTGATGATTTTGTTGCCGCCGCTCGTTGAGTCGCCATTTTTTAAGCTTCTAACCCCTGGTAGCGATGGCTCGACGGTTTCCGAGCAGGTTATAGAAACCGCCCCGTCGCAGACCGGAACAGCTCCGGTTGTCGTAACAGTGGTAGCTTTTGTCATCGGAGCCGCCATCATTGTCGGAGCTCTGTATATCATCTTCGTTAAACTCCCCCGGTCGGTGGCAAAAACTGGAGAGGCCGTCACCCACAAAGCCGCTACAGCCATCAGCCCGGTTATCGTACGTCATACGCATCTACCAGCGAAACAGCGCCGGCAGGTACCGGCAATGATCATTGTTGTTATGAAGCTGCTCCTTATTTTTCTCCCGCTCTGCCTTCTCCTGCTTGCTCAAAACGTAGAACTTTCCATGTCCTTTGAACTTATCATGGTTATCGGCATCGTCCTCTTTTCGTGGTCGTTCGTGTTGTTTGGGTTGCAATTTACACTCAGCGAGCTGACGCACACCGACTACAAAACTCTCCGCTAGTAACAGATAAGCCCTCCTGGTATTTCACTCTAGTTTCTGTTACAATACACCCTGTTCTTGCGACTAACAAGCTCGAGCTACGCCGAAGGCTATAGCGAGAGCTTAGAGGAGGAATAACGTAAGCGATGTAGTTTTACGCTTCAGCGTAAAACGGAAGCAGCGACGTGAATTCCGACGACGGGGTGTGGCGCAGCCCGGTAGCGCGCGGCGTTCGGGACGCCGAGGTCGCTGGTTCAAGTCCAGTCACCCCGACCACACTAAAAACAGGTCTCTATAAAAGACCTGTTTTTTATATTTAGAGGAGAGTTCTACTTGGCAAACTCTATCGCGCGTGTCTCGCGTATCACGTTCACCTTGATAGTCCCAGGGTACTGCATGGTGCTTTCTATCTTTGTCGCGATGTCGCGCGCTAGCTTTATGGCACTTAGATCATCGATATTCTCCGGGCGAACGATAACACGAACTTCCCGTCCGGCCGAAATTGCATACGCCTTGTCGATCCCTTCAAAGCCCATAGCGACGTTCTCGAGGTCGCGCATGCGCTCCGCGAAGTTTTCCGCCGAGATATTGCGCGCACCCGGTCGAGCCGCACTGGCAGCGTCACAAACGCGCACAACGAGTGCTTCGGGTGTCGTTGCCTCTATATCGTCATGGTGCGCCTCGATAGCGTGGACGATCCGCTCATCCATACCGTACTTACGCGCCAGTTCCGCACCTATGTGATGGTGCTTGCCTTCCATCCGATGCGTCACCGCCTTACCGACGTCATGCAACAGGGTCGCGATCTTCGTTATACGAACATCAGCACCCAGCTCTTCGGCTATGAGTCCGGCCATCTGCGCCATCTCTGTCGAGTGTTTCAGAACATTCTGACCATAGCTGGTACGAAACTTCAGCTCACCGAGCAAACGAAGCATTTCTTTCGGTATCCCAACAACACCAGCTTCGCGAGCTGCATCTTCACCAGCACGATCGATTTCTTTATCGATTTGCTTCTGTGCCTTTTCAACAACTTCTTCGATACGCGCTGGATGTATGCGCCCATCCTTCATGAGTAGTTCGAGTGCCATACGGGCAACCTGGCGGCGTACTGGGTCAAAGCTCGACAGTATGATCATACCCGGCGTGTCGTCGACGAGTATATCAACACCGGTCGCACGCTGTAGCGCCTGAATATTACGGCCTTCTTTGCCGATGATCCGGCCCTTCATCTCTTCATCTTCCAGTTTTACCGCCGTGACAGTGCGTTCGGCCGTCACATCGCTGCTCATTCGCTCCATGGCGCTCACCAGTATCAGCTGTGCCCGCTCTTCGGCGTCATCCATAGCGTCTTTTTGCAGTTTGCCGACCAGGCCAACGAGATCATCTTTGATATCCCGTTCAGTCATGGCCATAAGTTTTTCAGCGGCTTCGGCTTTCGAAAGTTTCGCTATCTTTTCGAGTTTTTCCTGCTGCTTGCCGCGTATGTCGCGAATCTCATCTTTTAGCGACTCGACTTCTGTCTCCTGAGTACGTAGTTTTTCACTGCGCTGATCAAGTTCTTCGAGCTTGCGGTCGAGATTTGTCTCGCGTTGCGCAACTCGATCTTCAGACTTCTGAAGCTCCTGGCGGCGCTTATCTTCTTCCTTTTTTGCCTCTTCGGCGGTCTTGAGCGCCTCGTCTTTTGCTTTCAAAACGATTTCGCTCGCCTTAGTTTTTGCGTCAGCTATGGCTTTATTGGCCTTCTGTGCCCCCAAATTGCCTTTCTGCTGGGTATACACGGCAAAACCGCCCACGCCGAGCACAATACCAACGAAAGCGCTGATAATCTCTAACATAAGATATTCCTTTCTGTCATCGACATAACGTTTCGAAGCACAGCTCTGCTATCATCGCTATCACGTCTCTAGATAGACCAGCGCATGTCTCCGCACCGTGTCGTTGTAAACAAATAAGTTAATAATGGTTCATCGTGACCGCCAACTATCCCACAATTGGTTTCATCTGCAGCTAACGGCCTACCCTTTACTATAAGCCAGTGAAAACTATTTGGTCAAATTTGGAGCTGCAAATACAACGACACGCTGGGCGAAATCATTGGTTGTTATATCGTAATTACCTGCGCAGCCCATGAGATTCAACCCTTCGCTGAACCCATGCGCTGGTGACAACACTCTTGTCATACTAACAGCGTCAACGGCTACAGTTTCAACACGCTGAACTTCGTAAACTACCACCGTTCCATCACCTTTTTCGACGATTATCTTTGCTCCTTTTGCTAGTTCGCCGAGCCGACGAAAAACACCCTGACCGACCGAGCCGCTACACGCGCCGCTTATCACCACGGCGCCCGGTCTGTCCGGTAGCGCACTGACGTTATACCACCCCGTGTCGTAACTGTTCTTTGGTAGCTGGGGTTGGTTTCTGCCGTCTGTTCCTACTTCGAAGACCCGCGCCTGAACACCAAGGGCTCCTATGGAGAGAATCCGCGGGTAGTCCGGGGCTACAGTATATGTTTCGAGATATCCAACTGCCGGATCTTCATCTGACGACCCTGCAAGCGGCACGACACTCGGTTCTCTGTCACTACTGACTGCGCTAGCTTGCTGAACGGAGAGTAACTGGGGTTGTTTCGTAAAAGGTCCCCACAGCATAACAGCAGCAACGACAACAAAGACCGCCGCAGGTACCGCGTAGAGCGTACCTCGACGCTTCCTGTGATAATGTTTTTCATCAAGGCGCCTGTGTACATTTCTGTCGTAGCCTGTTTTTATAACACGCCGAGCAGAACGACTATATGTTTTCATTTTCTCTCAACCGTTTTGTTTATTTTTCTCTCGTTTCCACTGTACATACTACCATAAGCGTCAAAAATATGTCAAGAAAAACAGTTACAAAATGTTGACAAGGTGTATACACTTTGCTACTATAAAACTACAAAGAAAGCGGTCCCGAATTGGCGCCGTATGGCGCGCTTTCCGAAAGGATAGGGGCTGTTTTCGCTTTTCTAGTGATTTTATACGTCGGCAATGTGCTTTTTCAGGATAACGATATAGTCATCATGGTCGGCTTTGTCGGTTTGAGTAGAACGATATAGTGAGCCTGCAACCAAATCAGCAAGCTGAAGTAGTACGTTTTCTTTACTGTCGCCAAATCGTATGTCGTTTATTTGACCGGCTTTCGTGTTGGCATTTTTACGAATATACGATACTGCTCTTTTGGCGTAGTCCGTACCCGAGCCACCATCAACTTTGATAGAAGCGTTTTTGAGTGGTATCTGACGTAGTAATTTGCTAATACTGTCGTTGTACAGGTTCTTTGGTGTAGTCCTGAATTGCGCCTTGTTGACTATGACGGCATAAACAGTAAAGTCATAGCCCGAAGCAAGGCGAAGCACTTGCTTGATGTAGTCTTTTTTAGTGTTATGGAACTTGTATTCATGGTCATCGCTCCAGCCCAGCCGACGCTTGAACTTGCGGAGCTCTAGGGCAACTTCTTCGGCAACTAGGTCGTCATCAAAAACAACAGCCGACATGACAAGATGACTACTGCTATGAGCTTTGATACCCGCGTCGCCGCTATCGTCGATATAGATGAGTTGTTTTGCTTTCATATCTGTTGTCTTTTATTATAACAGCAGGAAACGAGCCCGGTCGTTCTTCCAAGTGACGGCATGTTTCAACCCATCAAAAAGACCGAGCTCTCATCCTCGGTCTTCTCGTACAAGTTATCCTTCTACCGCCCCTTTGCTGGTGGCCCCAGGTTGCAAGTGCCGTATCGTATGAGCACTCACAGGGACACACGCAGCAAAGAATGTTCTATGTTCTTCCTTCTTCCTTCTTCTTTCTACCTTCTATTCCCTAGAGCGCTGCAACCGTTTGCGTCATAGAGATCGTGTACGTTCCAGCTGGCATGTTTGCCGGGATCGTCTGGGTGAGGCCGACCCCAGTCATGTAGCCGTTCCAGATGTCTTCGAGGGCTGCTGAGGTGGTGGCTAGCGTTATCGGGGTGGAGGCAGTAAACGTCGATGACGTGCCTTTGGTGATACCGCCTGTCGTACCGACGAGTGCTGTCCAGGTACTGGCAGTTGGATCAACTGTCATCTGACCAGCAGCGGCTGTACCGTTGTAGGCGTAGGTGTTGCCGCCGGATGACCAGGTGCCGGTGCCGGGTGTAGTGGCGTTCAGGGTTAGGCTAAAGCCGTTATTGGCGCCACCTGGGTTGTCGACTGAGATACGCTGGGCGCTATCTCCGAAGGTACCAGTGGTTGACTGTTGGGATGTCGAGACCGTTCGGGCGGCCATCGAAAACGATGGGCTGCCAACGACAACGTTTGAGGCGTTGCGGACATCGGTCGACAAGACACCGTTTGTGATGCTCTGGCTAAAAGTCGAGTTGGCTGTCAGCGCCGCGTGAGCGTGCGGAGCAGCCGCAAATACCAGAGTACCAACGGCAGCCAGGGCAAGAAGTTTATGGCTTAGTTTCATGGTGTTTGTTCCTTACTGTTGTTTGTTTATGTGTGAATGTATTGTGTCTGTTGTGTGAGTCAGGGGTCTGTCACTCCTTTGTACACCTCCTTTCGTATAACAGGCGGTGCATATACTGGTAGTCCGGCGGGATGCCCCGTGGAAGATACAGATCGTGGATAGACCGGTAGGTCATAGTGCTACCACCGTTATGGTCATATCGAGGGTGTACGTACCAGGCAGTTGGCCCGCTGGAACAGCTTGGGAGAGGCCGGTACCGAGGAGATCGTAGAAGCAGCCCATAGTGGCTGTGCTGTTTGCGGTAAACAGCGTGATACTGTTGACTGAACCTTCATTGAAGCCGGCGGACGAGCCGAGCGACAGGCCGCTGGTACTACAGCCGGATGACGAGGAGATAGTTGCGTTGTTCGGGAACAGTGTCAGGCGACCGCCGAGGGTATCACTATCGCCGCCGTCTACAGCACCAGCACTATCGTTAAAGTCGTACTTCGCCAGGTGATCTGCCCTATCCCAGAGGGTGGTTGGGCCGGCGGTTGCTGCTATAGAGGCGCTCCAGCCGTTAGTCGCCAGGTCATTGAAAACGCGGAGACGTTGGTCGCTAGTACCGAGTGTACCGGTAGCAGTTTGGGCGTCACCTTTCATAGCGATGTTACCGAAGGTGGTCGTCGGGTTTGTCAGTGACTGGCCCATGTAGTCGGTGAAGCCGACTGACAGTGTACCGGTAGTCGTGGTGACTTCCGGAAGGGCCTGGCCGTCAGCGAGGGCTGTGCCGTCGCTGTAGGCGATCCGGAGGCAGTAGGAGGTGTTATATGGTGCACTGTTATCTCGGAGTGAGAAGTCCCACATCCCCATGGTACCGGCGTCTATGGTGGTGGGGTTCGTGAAAGTACCGGCAGCAGAGATGTAGGTCAGCGCAGTAGTCTTGCTGTTGTCTAGCGGGTCGTTGGCGGTTTTCGAGATGGTGGCGCCGTGGGTAGCACCGGCGTTTACGTTAAAGGCGATGGGCGTGCTGGTGGTAACGGCGGCGAAACCGGTGGCTTGGGCGGCGCAGGTGCCGACACCGCCGGTTCGGACGGCGTATTGGAGGAGGTAGGAGTTGGTGGAGGATGGGAGGGCACTAATGGTAGAGAGAAAATTGACGACGTAGCCCATGGTTGGGGTGAGACGACCCACAGCAGTGCCATCGCCAAGTTGACTATCAGCATTATTACCCCAGCAGTAGGTCTGATTATCCGAAGCGATAGCACAGGTATGGTAAAAAATGCTGGAGATAGAGAGAATGGCCTTGCCAGCGAGGATACCTGAAGTATTGACGGCGACGGGGACAAGACTGTCGGACGTTGAGTTATTGCCGAGTTGACCGGAACTGTTATACCCCCAACAGTAAGCTTGGTTGTCGGAGGCGA
>JAPUDS010000018.1 GCA_027492975.1 Candidatus Saccharimonadota bacterium | reverse complement strand
CTTGCGAAGGTGGGTGCACAGTAGCTCGAAATCCTTCAGGACTTCGGGACCGGCGTTGCGCTGTCGGGTTGCGTAGGCCGTGAAGGTCTTCGCGTTCATGAAGATGTTCTTCGGGCTGAACGCAACCGTCTTGATGCTCTGATGGCGGTGTCTGCACCAGTTGTCGTAAAACTTCTCATTGCACCGCGTGCATCGCCAAGTGAACGGCGACTTGAAGAACGACATCACGCCCATGAGCCGACCAGCTCGACGACTACAGACTGCCGGGCTGGTATGGACCACCGACAGGGCCTTTTCGACAACCGCCTGGTCGACGGTAAAAACTGAGGCCGTGGCCATTGCAACTCCTTTTCAAGGTAGACTATCTTTTTATTATATCAAAAATTAGTATATATGTCAAATTCAGTCACTACACCTTCAACTCGACAACAACACCTTGCAACTTTTCCCTAAAATAGCCGTCGTGACTAACATATAAAATCGCCCCTGAATAGCGAGCGAGTGCCGTTTCAAGCTCTTCGATACTCGGCAGGTCAAGATGGTTGGTCGGCTCGTCGAGTATCAGTAGCTGTGGGTCATTGGCCAGCATAGCGATTAGTTGAAAACGAGCTTTTTGGCCGCCACTCAGGAGCTTCAATGGGATTTTACCGTCACCTTCGTCAAACAAATAGTCATGCAGTAGCCCGCGGATTTTCGTCACCGAGATGGGTAACTGGCGGTCAAGGTACAGCCGCTCGATAGCATCTTCAAGCGCTAAGTCAAAATACACCGGCGACACCTCCTGCTCATACACGCCGTAGCGAACACCAGTATCAAGCGTCAGCTCACCACTAAAACGGGTGATACTTTCGTCACCAAGCAGAGCTTTTATAAGCGTCGTTTTTCCTGCACCATTACGACCGCGTATTTCTATCGCTTCGCCCTCACGCAGATCTATGTCAATACCTTCAAAAAGCGGCGCCTCATAGCCAAGACGTAGGTTGCGTGCCGAGACCAGAACATGTTTACTGCGCGACTCATTGTCACGTAGTTTGATACGAACATTGCGAGCCTTGAATTTTTCATACTGGGCGGCCGTTTTATAGTTCAAATCAGACACGGACTCTTTGTCGATCCAAAATGTCGGCTTCTCGCGCGTGTTTAGCTCCGCAAGTTCTTTGCGAGAACGTTCTTCCAGCCGCTTAAAACGCTGTATGGTGCCCGGGTTACGAGATTTTTCTTTGAGTCGTTGGTAAGTGATGACTTTTTCCTTCAGATTTTCGATCCGCCGTTCTACCATCTCAAAGTCATTCATCTGCGTACCGGTCGTCAGGGCATTTTGTTTCAGATACGCGTCATAGTTACCTTTATATGTTTGAGAACCGCCGTCTTTTAGCTCAACTATCCGATCAACCTCACGGAGCACGTCGCGGTCATGCGTAATCACCAGCACCGCCTCACGAGCATGCTTCAACCAGTCGATAAACTGGTCTTTCGCCACATAATCCATGTGGTTGGTTGGCTCATCGATAAGCGCTAGATGTGCCTGTGAATGCATGATCTTCACGATCTCAACCAGCCGCTTTTGACCGCCAGACAGCGACACAAACGGTCGATGCGCGATGTCGGCAGGCAACTGAAACGTTTTAAACTCACGCTCAATCTGCTCCTCAACCTGGTAAAACCCTTTGTCGTCAAACCGCTGAAGCGCGTCGGTATAGCGGTTGATTTTCCGCAAGTCATCACCCATTGTGTCAGGGTATGTCCGGATAATATGACTGAGCTCAGAGTACTCGGGCAGACCATGCAACACATACTCAAGCACCGTGGTTTTTTCGTGCACATCATGATACTCCTGCCGAGTCGCCACCGCGACAACACCACGCTGATAGATGATATCGCCGGTAAAGTCGGTATCTGTTTCGGCAAGAATATTGAATAGAGTTGATTTGCCGATGCCGTTGCGGCCGATAACACCGATCTTCTCGCCATTTCCCACCGAAAATTTGACGTTCTGCATGAGCAGCTTCGCCCCAAACGACTTTTCGGTGATATGAACATCGACAATCATTGCTATACCATGATAACAGAGACCAGCCTTCGCGCAGAACAGGATGCCAAATGGTATACTGTATATATGAGCAAAACTCAACCGACACCGTATAAAGCACCTGATTTTTCGCTACAAAGTACCGATGGAACGACTGTTTCGCTCAAACAGTTCGCTGGGTCTTGGTTGGTATTCTACTTCTACCCGCAAGATGATACGCCTGGCTGTACTATCGAAGCATGTAGCCTGCGCGATACGCATGATGAGCTAGCAGGACTGGGCGCCCAAGTCGTTGGTGTGAGTCGTGATAACCTAGCGAGCCACCGACAATTTATCGGTAAAAACAAGCTGAATTTTACATTGCTGAGCGACCCGGATCATAAGGTGATGGATACATACGGAGCATGGGGCAAAAAGATGTTTGGCGTAGAGGGTGTACTCAGAAAGACATTTATCATCAACCCGGACGGTATGGTCGTGAAAGTCTACGGCCGCGTCACCCCAGCCGGACATGGCGAACAACTCGCCGCCGAGTTACGACGACTACAAAACAGCGCCTCATGACAAGAACCAAAAAACCACTAGCGAGAAACTTTAACTCGCCGAAGACCTGCGGCGGAAAATTTTGTTACGCAACGCACCTCGACGCCGAGCAGGTTGTTGAAGAAAAGAAGATCATGCAACCAGAACTTGAGCTCGCCATCTACAGATGTCTCGACTGCGGCAATTACCACTTGACTCGCCGCAAGCCACGCCAAACCTAGCCCAGCAAGCATCCCGATCCTGTGCTATACTATGTTTATGGTTATTCGCAAAATAATCCATACTTTTGCGTCAAACATACAAACAATCTCAATAAGAAAACTAGCGGCAATCGTCGGTATACTTATAGCAGGAATGTATGTGCTACTGTTCGTGGTGCCGCGCCCGGTTACATTTTCCTATGCTGGTGAGGCATGTGTCGGACAATTGACATTTTTCCCAGACACACAGCGTACCAGCTCAAACAACTTCAACACCCATTATTCCGGCGGCTTGTCGATAGGGAAGACGCGTATCGCTACAACGAAGCTTTGCTTCACACCCGAAACCGCCCCAAGCGAAGGCGTAGCAAATATCGTAACGGCCCCGTGGGGATGGTACGTCTTTCGCTCCCACTATAAACTGACCGTGCCAGAACCACCAAGGGTCGTAGCAGCGGCGGCAACCACGGTACCGATAGCCATCACACAGCCCGTCATATATACCATCGATCAGACAGATACGGTATTTGACTATGAGTTAGTTGCGGCTGAAAAGACAAGTGACTGCAATGTCCAAGACACAACCGTGAATTGCTCGCTCAAAAATCTCGACCTTGCTCAGGGCGCCGAACATGACGTGACACTCACGCGCAGCTTCAACGACAACACTGGCGAAAAACTACTGACAACAACGGTCAATATACTCCCCGCCGTGACAATCACCGACTCATCACCGAAAAATAACCAAACGATTTTCGACAAACCGACCAGTTTTAGTTTTGTAGCGGACAAAAAATTAACAGGTGCTACGGCTCGGCTCGCGCAAGTCGAGGGCGACAAGGAAACAACAGTCAGTACTAGCACAAGCGTTGCTGGTCATACCGTCACGGTCGCAATCAGCGCCGAACTTGCCCGCGAAAAGAACTTTCGACTGACACTACAAAATGCGGAGGCAGAAGACGGCAGTACTATACCCGAATCCTATGTTGTTTCTTTCACAACATCTGGCGGACCAAAGGTAACGAGTATCAATGTCGGCACGTCTGGTGTCGATCCAAATGCTCGTATCGTCGTAACGCTTGACCAACCCATAGCAGATACTGTAGATATCATGAAATTTGTCCGAATCTCCGGCGTCAATGCCGTTATAAGCAAACAGGGGAGCCAGCTTCTTTTCAACGTCAAAAATGCTGCTCGCTGCGCCACGTTTTCCATCGCCATCGACAAAGGTATTACAAGTGCAACAAACGGTCTAACCTCAAAAGAAGGTTGGAGCTATAGCTCGCGCATCAATTGCCGGGCAACAGCAACCATCGGCTATTCGGTGAAAGGACGGCCGATCGTCGCTTACTACTACGGTAGCGGGGCGACAACAATCCTCTTTACCGGTGGTATGCATGGCAGCGAGCCGAGCGGCTACTCAACTATGCTCGCCTGGGCAAACCACCTCGACAGTAACGCCGACAAAATTCCGGCTGGACGACAAGTTGTCATAGTGCCAAATGTCAACCCAGACGGGATCGCCGCAAATAGCCGCTACAACGCCCGTAACGTCAACATCGCTCGCAACTTTGCAACATCCGACTGGAAACCGGATATCGACACAACCTCTGGCACTTTGGTGGGTGGCGGTGGCTCAGCACCCATGTCCGAACCGGAAACTAAAGCTCTTGGCGCCCTCACGCTTCAACTGAACCCGCGCCTTGAAGTGTCGTATCATGCTGCAGGTCGCCTGGTCGGGGCAAACGACGTCGCCGACTCGCGCAGTATAGGCAGCCTGTACGCATCGACTGTCGGCTACTCGACTATGTTCGGAAGCTCTGCTGAAGATATCATGGGCTACGGGTTTAGCGGCCAATACGAGGATTATATAGGGCAAAAACTAGGAAAACCTGCCATCCTCATAGAACTCCCGACTGCCAGCGGTAACTATCTGAACTCGCAGCTAAATGTGCTCTGGAAAATGGTCAATATCTAAGAAACATATACCCCTTATGATTGCACTCTGACGAGAGTATTTGTATAGTATTTTCCTATGACAGCAGGAGAGTATGAAAATCGACCCCAAATGGATAAAATTTCTGGCGACAGCACAGAAGTACACATCATCAATCCAGCTCAGTGGTCTTTACTGCTTGAAAAAGGTGGTTTCCACTCTATCTTGAGGCTTTCCGGAGACGACTTATCCGAAGGATGTCGCGATGCTTCGATAACGATGCTCCCCGGAGACGAGCGCAATGAACGCAGTATTTTTAGCGGAAGTATCAACTTCGTATTACCAGATGACGGCACCGACCTGACCGGCTGGCAGGACGCATTACTTCAGGAAATTTCAGATCGTATCGAGCATACAAGCGAGGCGACTGTCGCCGCGATACCGAACGCCCGGCAAACCGTTACTGTTCGTCTGGATCATGATTTCGAGGTCGGACTGTCCATCGTGGAAGACCTCGATGACTTCGTCGTTACGCTCGTGACATATTACAGACCCGTCGATGAGGGTGCGAAACACCGCCCACTCCCAACATCACAATACTCGTTGCTACGAAATTATTTGCAAGTATACACGTCTGCTATCAACGGCATAAAAGCACTTCACGGAGATCATCAGCCGACCATCATTCCACTTCAACCAATCACTACACAAACAGCAGCAGAAGAGATAGAAGCGACAGAAACGAAGTTGGTTGACTATAACGAACACACTGCGCCACGCCGCACCCTTGATAGTCTCGGTGGTCTCACTAGTCCCAAAGCAGAGCTCCGCAGAATTATCAATGCTCTAAAATACCCCGATCTAGCTCACTTCTACGACCTCGGCCCGACACATTTTCTACTACATGGCCCCGCCGGTACAGGCAAGACGAGTCTTGTCGAAGCGTTTTCGGAAGAAATTGACGCCATACTCATAGCGACCTCATCATCAAAGATTATAGATAAATGGGTGGGTAGTTCTGGCAGAAATATCCAGGAATTATTTGATGAAGCCAAAAAAGCAAGCAGTAGGGTCGTTCTGTTTTTCGACGAGTTTGAATCACTTGCGCCAAAAAACGATGGCTCAAACGAAAGAGCTGACGTAAAAAATATCGTCAAACAACAGTTGATAAAGCTTTCTGCCAAACACTCAAATATCATCGTTGCGGCAGCAACAAACCTCACCCCAGACGATTTCGATGAGTCGATCATACGTGCAGGGCGGCTAAAACCGATCTACGTCGGAAAACCAACCGAGATCGAACGAGCCGATATATGGACGGTCGTGCTTATAGAACAACAAGACCGCACCGGCTCCTTGCGGCCAGAGTTGTACACTGAAAAACATCGTAAGAAAGGTGCTGGCCGACTCTACGCCGATATAAACCCGCAGGAACTCGCGAGCGCAACCGACGGACTCACCGGTGCTGACATAAAAGCCGTTCTGCAGTCCGCTCATTTCGCGGCTTTTGCTCAAGCTGTAGCGATAGGTCGAACTGTTCCGATAACTCAACACGATATCCTTGCGGCTATCCGTGGCTACCAAAAGCCATAGTACACCCCTAGTACGCGTAGTATACTAGGTGCTATGAAAACCAAAGACGGCATAGTCGTTGTCTACACCGGCGAAGGCAAAGGGAAGACAAGTGCAAGCCTCGGGCTACTCGTTCGAGCACTCGGTGCCGGCTGGAAAGTCGCCTATGTTCAGTTTATAAAACTCTGGGACGTATCCGAGCATGCATTTATCCAAAAAATTATGCCGCTCTACGACGACAAATTTGATTTTTACAAAGGCGGCCTCGGGTTTTTCGAAGCTGGCGACCTAAGTTCAGGTGCGACTGAGACAGAACACAAAGCTCACGCGAAAGCGACGTATGATTTTGCATTGCAATGCGTTCAGAGTGGTAGGTACCAGCTCGTGATATGCGATGAGATAAGTAACGCTGTTCATGACAAACTCCTGCCAGAAAGCGCTCTCGAAAAGCTGATCGACGCCCGACACTCGAGCACCAGCCTGTGCCTCACCGGACGTGATTTCCCGAAAAAGCTACTGCCCAAAACCGACATCGCAACCAACATGACAAAGCTCAAACACCACTATGATGACGGCTTTATCGCAAACCGCGGCATCGACTACTAACGAAAACTGCGCAAAAACTTGCGAACACGATTTACTTTTTCGGGCTCAACGCGTTCACCGTGATGCATAACGATGTGTTTATATAATTTCTCGAGTTTCTTTGTTTGCTTTCTTTCTGTAAAAGTAGCCGCAAGTTCTTTGGACCGCTCGCCGAACTGCACTCGTTTCGTCGGACTAGACAGCAGCGCCGTGACTTTCCGCGCGATGTCGGTCGCATTGTTTTTCGCGAAGTAACCGTTTTTACCGTCCTCGACAACCTCGGATACTTCACGGTCGATCAGCACAATAGGCAGGCGCGCATGGGCTGCTTCGTGCAATACCCAACCCTGAGTGTCCTTGAGCGATGGAAATACAAAAACATCAAGCGCTGCATAGGCGACACCAAGTTCTTCACGCGGTAACATACCGGTAAAAACGATTCTGTCCGAAAAACGAGATTCCGCCGCCATCGCTTCGAGCGTTTCGCGGTAGTCAAAATCTCCGACGAACAGCAGTTTGGCATTTGGCCTGTCCTTGCCGATCATATTCATAGCATTTATAAGCACTGGCAAATTCTTTTCTTCACCGAGACGTCCAACAAATCCAAAAACTTCGTCTTTTTCGCTGAGCCCCCAGCGCTCACGAAATTCCGCAAGCGTCGTCCGCGACGGAGCAGGGATGGCGTTTACTCCGTTCGGTAACAGTGTGATATCGTAGCGATAATTCTTGTTGTGCCATGACTTCAACTGTTTGAAACTCTTGCGGCTCAGCGCTATCGCGGCGTCGGACTTGCTGTAAATCATCGTGATGGCTTTTGAGATGATCGCTTGGTTCCACTCCGTCGCGCCGGCTCGCGGTCGATACATTTTTATGATCTCGCGAACATCTTTACCCTCAAGTTTAACGCTCATCGGAAAAACGATACCGACAAGTGCAAGCACCCCGGGCAGCACCGCCGGATAATGCTCGACGAACTCATACAGGTCAGTAGAATGCTGCACAACCAGCGGTGTATCGTGTCGAACCGCCGCATTTATACCGAGTAAACCAACTTGCGACGGCGTAAATATATGGATAACGTCGAGATTTAGCTCCTTGATTTTTTTGAGCATACGCGGCGGAAAAAACAGCGTGAAGTCAAAATCATCAAAAAAACCGGTTTTGAAACTTGAGAAGCGGATGATATGCGGATCCTCATCGGCGTACGCAGCCTTACGATTTGGCGCGATCGTCCGGGCCGGACAAAACACATACACCTCGTGGCCAAGCGTCTCAAGCTGATCCTTGAGTGTCTCCACGACAAATACAATACCATTAATGGTCGGTCTATAAGTGTCGGTGAACAATCCGATACGCATTGCTTTACGCTTAGTATACCAAATTTTGCTTTCAGAGTACTAATGCGCTACACTAATACGTATAAACAAACCGCTTATGAAAAAAGCGCAACATACCAAAAAACCCATCAAGAAACCATCCAAAAAACAACAGACCCGCCTGTCGCGGTGGTTTGAATCGCTCCCAAACTGGCTCAAAGTCACGCTTCGCAGTAAATGGTTCAAAATAGCCGTTATCGTCGCGGTGTTCGCGTACGCATTTATGTGGACTGGTGGCACGTGGTTTGACTTTATCCGTTTTCCGAAAGTGGACAACCCAAATTATGGCGTCAGTTTTTCTGCCAAACGCGCACGCGAGCTCGGCCTCGACCCGCACGCAAACCTCAGTGCACTCCTGTCAGAGATGGGTATTAAAAATTACCGCCTCATGAGTTACTGGGATGATGTCGAGAAAACACGCGGAACATTTGACTTTGCCGAACTCGACTGGGAGATCGCCGAGATAGCAAAATACGGCGGCACCGTCTCGCTTTCTATCGGACTTCGCCAGCCGCGCTGGCCCGAATGTCATGCGCCGTCATGGGCATATGAACTCAAGGGAAACGCCTGGAAACAAGCCCTCTACGCGTATATGGAAATCGTCGTAAAACGCTATGAACACAACAACACCGTCATCAACTGGCAGCTTGAAAACGAAGCAGTCAACAACTGGTTTGGCACCTGTGATCCGCCCGATAGGGAACGCCTGAACGAAGAATTTGACCTAGTGCGAAGCTGGTCGAAAAAACCGATCTGGATGAGTCTCAGCGACCAGCACGGCTATCCAGTCAACCAACCAACGCCGGACAAATTTGGCTACTCCGTCTACCGCTGGGTCTGGAACGACAAATTCCCGCCGTATGGCACATACCTTATCTACCCGACACCAGTGTGGTACCACCGCCTGCGTGCCGTTATCATCGGTGCTTACACCGGCAAAGACATTTTCATCCATGAACTCCAACTCGAGCCATGGGGACCCGAAGATACAAAAAACCTGTCAGTCGAAGAACAAAACAAGTCCATGAGCCCGCAGCAAATTCACGACAACCTTTCCTATGCCCGCGAAATCGGTGCGAAAGATATCTATGTCTGGGGCGGGGAATGGTGGTACTGGCGAAAAACGCACGGCGACCCAAGTATCTGGAACACAGTAAAACATGAACTCGAAACCCAGCGCTAAATATTCTGCTTTTATATAAAACTATGTCATACTCATATACAACATGAAACCACTCCGTATCGGCATCTTCATAGACGATTTTTTTCCTAAGTCCGGCGGCGTCGCCCGTTCGGTAGAGCTACAGATCAACGAACTAGTACGCATGGGTCATAAAGTTACACTCTTTGCCCCGAAACCGTTTTTTATTCCGCCCGAAAATTGCGCCTCAGAAGCCCTCGATGTTTGGCATATTCCAGGTACAGAAAGCTTCCTCAGCTCACTCAAATTTGGACGAAAAGCAGCCGAACGTATCGCGACCCAGTACACTTTTGACGTCATTCATTCACAAAATGAACGAGGGGCGCTGTTTCTTGCTGCGCAAATCGCTAAAATCCAAAACACACCCCACGTCCATACATTCCACTCAAATTACGCCGGCACGCACCGTACCTCGCCGTTTCTTTCCATGCTCAATTCGCTGACATACCTTCACGTTGCGCCGCTTATCATGCGTCGGCTCCGGCCAGAACGTAGCGGTATGAAGCTCTACTTCCCACGTAAACTCTCAACCCCAGAACGCATCCCGCTAGCTCGTGCCGACTGGAAAAATGTCGCCAGACTCGCCCAGTACGTTGACGCTTTCACGTCGCCAGCAAACTTTGTCATCGACGCTATCGTCGACGCCAGCCGCGGCAAACTCGCGGACAAAGGGTATGTTATACCGAACGGCGTATCGCCGATCTTCGCGAAAGCTGAGCGGATTCGCCCGGATGAAACCGTTGTTCGTTTCCTCAGTTGCGGTCGGCTTGATCCAGAAAAACGCGTCGATATCATCATAAAAGCCTTTCAGCAGCTGGGCCGCAAAAACACCGAACTCTACATCGTTGGCAGCGGCTCCATGGAAGCCGACTTAAAGCGGCTCGCAAAAAAGGAGATCGAGGATGAAACTATAAAATTCCTCGGCCACTACAACGATATCGAACGAATCGCCAACGAATTCGCAAATGCCGATGTGTTTGTTTTTGCATCGTACCGCTTCGATACGCAAGGCATGGTGCTTGCTGAAGCAGCAGCTTCTGGTACGGCCATCCTGTACTGCGACGACCGCCTGAAGGTCGGTGTCGCACCGGAAAACTCGCTACTCGTCAATCCATCTGTGAGCGCCCTGGCCGAAGGTATGCGATTTTTCGCGTCGCACCCTGACGAGCGGACCGCCATGATCAAAGCCTCCAAGCATGTTGGACGTGGTGTGAGTGCGGAAATAATGGAACAGCGCTTCGAAAGCGTCTACGAAAAAGTTATGCGGTTACTCATGCCGCCTGACTCGACCTCTGATATACTAGAATCGTGAAAAAGAAGAAGACCAGTTCCACTCCTATAGTAAACCGCAGCGCTCGGTTTGAATACACACTTGGCGAAGAACTGGTCGTCGGCCTCAGTTTGACAGGCCCCGAAGTCCGTGCAGCTCGGTTAGGGCATATTCAACTAAAAGGCGCCTATGTCTCAGTAAAAACCGGTGAGCTGATACTCCATAACGCATCTTTTTCGGTCGCGCTCAACCAAAAAGGCGGTAGCAGTAAAAGCGTTGACAACCGCGAACGCCACTTGCTCGCACACAAAAAAGAGATAGAGCGATGTATCGCGGCGAAAAAACAAGGGTTTACTATCGTCCCGGTGAAATTACTCAACCAAGGTACGTACATAAAACTCGTTATTGCCCTCGCAAAAGGTAAAAAACGCTGGGACAAACGCGAGACTATCAAGAAAAGAGACGCTGAACGAGATTCTCGACGGCGTGAGCGTTAGTTAACGAGCGTCCCAACACTGTCGCCGCGCACCGCACGGGCGATGTTGCCGTCTCGGAGTAGATCGCAGACGAGAACAGGGATCTTCTGCTCCATAGCAAGCCCGAGCGCCGCTTTGTCCATAACCGCGATGTCGGGATTTGCGAGCGCATCCTGATACGATACTTGCTCGAGTCGCTGTGCATCGTCAAATTTTGCCGGGTCTTTGTCATAAACGCCATCAACTTTTGTTGTTTTCACAACAACGTCACATTCAAGTTCGAGGGCAAGATTCAGTGCCGCCGTATCGGTCGTCAAAAATGGCCGTCCGGTACCGCCCGCAACGATCACAACACGATGTTTCGCAAGGTGGCTCATAGCTCGGCGGTGCGTAAATTGGTCAAGAAACTGGTCAACGGTAACATTGCTGAGTGCCCGAGTTGGCAGCCCCTCGCTGTTAAAAACGTCAGCCAGCGCGAGCGCATTAAGCATCGTCGCAAGCATACCCATATTGTCGGCTGTTATGCGCTGGATAGACTGGTTTGCAAGCTGCGCACCGCGAGCATAGTTCCCGCCGCCAACCATGATGATAAGTTCCGCGCCAGTTTCTTTCGCCGCTTTGACCTGGCCGGCGACCCACTTCGCCCGTTCGGTGTCAAAACCGCTCGGCTGATCGCCCCGTAATTGTTCTCCTGAAAGTTTGAGTAAGATTCGTTTATACATATCACCAGTGTACTGGAAAACCCCATGAAATTGAACCGCCGCTCGTTCCCGGGGAAGGGAAACGAGCGGCATGTCCAGATACTCCTCTCTAGTGACGGATGGTGTAGGTTGCGGCCCGGTTGCGTGTACCGCGAACCTTCTTGGCCCCATTCGGTGCGGCCTCCGGGCGGAGAACCCCATCGAGCTGCCAGGTGGCCGGACGACCATTCACCGACGCGATACGTCGGAAAGTAACCCGCACACCAGGCGAAGCCACCGTCACGCAGTCGTACGCCTGCCTGACGAGATCGAACCCCGTCGGGAAGTGGAATTCCTGATTCTCTTTCCCAAAGTACCGCGCACCGACGATGAAACGAAATTCACCCTTGATGGTCACGACACTAGGACGACGACCCCTACTTGAGCCGCTTCCGCGAATCTCATCCATACGGCACGCAAGTTCGAGGCCGTCAAGGACGACATCGACGCCATCATCGAGCGGATCAGACGTAGTGATCAGTTGTCGCTTACGCTTCTCGAACAACGCCAGCTCCTCGTGTCGCAATCTCGTTACCCGGGCCCTCTCTGCTGCCGCACGGTTGGCGGCCTCATCGAAGACGGGTACGCGGCGTCCCTTGACGAACGCCTCACGCGTGGTCTTCTTGTCATCCACTGAAGTGACAGCCATTCTCTCTACTCCTAATTGTTCACGTACGGCGGCAGGGCCGCGCTTTGGATTTCTGGACATTATCCATTGTATAATATTTGCCATGTTTAGTCAATTTTCTATTTTAAGCATAAGTTATTGACAAGAATACAACTATTTGCTATAATTATAATATACAGATCGAGTTTGTAGTAAATTCTCTGTACAGAACATTAACAAGCTGGGAACAAGGTTACCGGTTGCTTGCTGTGTATTTATACACGAAGTACGTAGTGAGCAGCCGATAACAATCAACCCCAAGAAAAGAGAAAGAAATGTCCAGCAATCTCATCCGCTCCATCGCAATTGCGATCACGACCGGAGCTATCACTCTGGGCGTTCTCATCTTTCATAACGCCCAGGCAAACGAAAGCCAAGCGATGGCTTTCCAGGCGGAAACACAGCAACGCACCGTCGCTGCAAGCACCGCCTGGACCGAACTCAGAGAGGCGAGTCGTCTCCTGCGCCAAACAGCAAAAAACAGCTCTCTACGCGAGGAAAACCTGCGGCAGTGTTTTGGCAAGGCCGACGAGTACAACAGGCTCGTCATGATAAGTCGCCAGGAGGGGTTCGATCTCGGCAGATTCACACGAGTCAACCCTCTGTGTTACTGCTGACCTGGTCGTGGGGGGGGGGGGGGGGGGGGGGGGGGGGGCGGCGGCGGGGCGGGGGGGGGGGGGG
>JAPUDS010000017.1 GCA_027492975.1 Candidatus Saccharimonadota bacterium | reverse complement strand
CAGATTAGCCCGTTCTAGAATAGACTGAGTGTTGATTATATGTGGAGGGTGACACCCCACCTATACTCGTTACAGAACTTGGGATGGTGATGGAAGTGAGCTGGTTGTAGGCAAAAGCGAGCTCACCGATAGTCGTTACCGAATTACCCAGAGTAACTGAAGTGAGTTGGTTGTCGGCGAAGGCACCAAACTCAATAACCGTTACTGAATCTGGGATAGTAACAGAGCTGAGTTGGTTGGAAGCGAAGGCCAAGGGTCCAATAAAAGTAACTGTATCTGGGATAGTAACCGAGGTAAGACCTTTGTTAGAAAAAGCGCCCGTCCACAGATCCGAGCCCGTAATAGCAGTCACCATCACCCCACCGATACTGCTGGGTATATCGACATCAAGCGGACAAACAGGACTACCCCAGACATTATCTTCATAGGGGTAGTAGCCAGTTATAGTTCCGGTGCTAGAGTCAAACTGAAAGCAAGAGTCTGGTGGAGTCAGAGCATAGACTGGCTGTGGGGCTGTCCATAAAGTGATACCTGAGAGAACAGCTAGACAAGCACTAAGAGAAACAATAGTTAGCTTTCTCTTAGCTATATAACCTGTTCTATGGTGAAAACGGGCTATGTTCTTATGAAACGTCGTATAGACATCAGTCGTCTCCTTTGCGCTCTCTCTGCTCTTTTTGTTTGCTCGCATCAAACTTAGGGGTTAGTGTAAGCGAGAGCGGTATGAAAGTCAAGGCAACAGAGTAGATTGTAGATTATTGATTTTGGATTTTATCAATAAAATCCACCTTCTATCCTAGACAGGGATCCCGTACTCGTCAGTATCCTCGCTGCCACCACTGTCGTTCAAAGCGTCGAGCGATGAGATAAGTACCTCGCGCGGGCGCGAACCTTCGGCCGGACCGATGATACCCTGCTCTTCCATCTCTTCCATGAGTCGCGCTGCACGGCTATAACCGATACGCAGCCGCCGCTGCAAGTATGAGGTTGAAGCTTTGCCCCCCTCTATAACGCAGCGAACCGCGTCCATGTACATACTGTCGTCGCTACCGCTGTCGCTGTCCATAACGACACTACCGCGGCCATTGAGCTGCACTGGCTGAGAGATGATCTCATCGTTGTACTGCGCCGGCGCCTGCATACGTAGATGGTCGGTGATCTTCACGACTTCGTCATCAGTTACCCAGGCACCCTGGATGCGTTTTGGCTTGTTCATCTGCGGCGTCAGTAGCAGCATGTCACCCTGACCGAGCAATTTTTCAGCCCCAATTTGATCCAAAATAGTCCGCGAGTCCACCTGGCTCGCAACCGTAAAGGCGATACGCGCCGGAATGTTCGCTTTGATAAGCCCAGTGATAACATCGACGCTCGGCCGCTGCGTTGCAAGCACGAGGTGGATACCAACCGCACGGGCTTTTTGCGCCAACCGCACGATGAGTGCTTCAACATCGCGCGCCGCAACCATCATAAGGTCGGCCAGCTCGTCGATAACGATAACGATATACGGCATCGCCTCCTCGCTCATCTTTGCGTTATAACTCTTGATATCGCGAATCTTCTGTTCAGCGAGCAGGTCGTAACGCCGCTCCATCTCGTTCACTGCCCACTTGAGCGCGCTGATAGTTTTTTCCGGCTCGGTGATGATAGGTGCTAAGAGGTGTGGGATATCTTCGTACGGCGCCATCTCAACCTGTTTCGGGTCAACAAGTATCAGGCGCATATCGGACGGACTGTTGCGGTACAACAGACTCGTGAGCAGCGTGTTGATCATGACTGACTTACCAGAACCGGTTTGACCGGCTATGAGCAGGTGCGGCATTTTGTTCAGCTCGCCGATAACCGCTTCGCCGGCGATGTCTTTACCGATAGCAAAACTGAGCGGCTCCGTGGCCGTTTTCCACTGGCGCGCATTTAGTATGCCGTGGAGACGAACATCAGCTGCTTTACGATTTGGCACCTCGATACCAACCGCCGCCTGGCCTGGGATAGGCGCCTCGATACGCAGGGCCTGTGCTGCTAGGTTGAGCGCTAGATTTGTTTCCAGCGCCGAGATACGGCTAAGTTTTACGCCGCTCGGCGGTTTGAGTGTGTACTGCGTCACCTTCGGACCGATGTTCGCGCCTTCCATCTCGACGTCTATAGCAAACTCATGTAGCGTGTCTTTGATGATCTGCGCGTTGTGTTTTACATCACCAGCATCGGCTGGATTTTGCTTTTTCTCGAGGAGGTCCAAACTCGGCCACTGCCAGTTCGGATCGGCGCGGCTGGTGAGTGCTGCCTGCTCTTCGGCCACCTTGTCCTGAACAACACTATTGCGCAATGTACTGAGGCCGCGCCCGCGCTTGTCCTCGCCATGCTGCACTGTCGGTACGCCTTCGTTTAACTTAAAATCACCGATACCACGCGGCGAGTCGAGCTCGTGCACCCTATCCGCAACTGCCGCATTGTGCTCCAAACTTGGGCTTTTTTCGCGCCGAAACAGCGCTGTCACCGCGTCGATAATCGCTTTTGGCGACACACTGAGAACAAACAGGCTCGTCACGATAACACAGAGCACCATAACGAGCGCTCCAACCTGGGCGTTGACGAGAGTCAGGGTCCCTTGCGCAATAAGCCACCCCGTGACACCGCCGCCATTTCCAGCCTGCGAAGCCTCAAGATTTAACGGATCGGGACTCATGAGCTGCATAAAACCGGCAACAAAGACCATAAACAGAACGGTCGCAGCCGTCACGACGGCCGGTACTTTGTTTTCCTCGGCCTGAAATACCTGAACCGCTCGGAACACGAGCAGAAGCGGCAAAACATACATCGCCCAGCCGAGCATATAGGCGACAAACTCTTTCGTTGCAACCGGGAAAACACCGCCAGTATTGGCGATACCGAGCGTCAAAAGAAACGCCAAAATAACCAGAACGACAGCCCAAACCTGCGGCCAAAATCCATCCGGCAGCTTGTGCTTTGGTGCGCTGCTCTTCGAAGACTTTGTGGACTTAGTATGCTTTTTTTTCTTTGCCATAATCGTTTTCTATTGTACGCCTCTGTTGCTACCCTGTCGAGGCTATTCATACGTTCTTATTGTAACATTCGTTAAAATGTGTCGTGTTCGGAAAGGTTCGAGCAAGCTCGACCTTTCTCTCACTGTTAACATTATAGCACAATTCACAAAAATTTGCAAGCAGATCGTTAGTGGGTCCGTCTAGTAGCCGCGGCTGTCGCCCTTGTGGCGCGGCTCGACGGTGTCGATATCTGGGTAGACTTTTTCCGGGATTTTTGGCGCCGGCGGCAATGTAAATGGCACCTGTGGCCGCTGAGAATTCTGTGGTCCTTGAGGTTTTCCGACCGGCTTTGACATCACCGCAATTTCGTTGATAACCGGAATCACTATCGGCATACGCCGCGTCTGATCGTACAGGATATGCGCGACTTCTTCGCGGATTTCCTTTTTTATCTGGTCAAGGTCGATTTTGCGACCCTGGAAACTGCGCGCTACTTTCTGCTTCAAGTACTGACGGATGAGATTCATGAGTTCTTCGCTGTCGCGCAGGTAAATAAAACCGCGCGAGATGATATCCGGGCTGGTGAGTAACCGTCCGCTTCCCTTTGCAACCGTCAGCACGACGACAAACATGCCTTCTTGACTCATGTGTATGCGGTCTTTGAGGACCACTTCGCTGACTTCAGCACCGCTGTCGTCATACATGATACCGCCGACTGGTATGCGCCCTGTCTTTTTCGCGCTGCCGTCGTGGTAGAACTCAACAACATCGCCCGCATCACAGACGAAAATATTTCGCCGCGGTATATTGCACTCTTTTTCGGCCAGTTCGGCGTTATGCACGAGCATATGGAATTCACCATGTATCGGCAGATAGTACGTCGGGTTGAGCGCGGAAATGAGTTTGACGTGGTCGTCGTAGTAACCGTGACCAGACAGGTGGATGCGTCCAACACCGTACAGATGAGTTTTGCGATCCTGTATAGCTTCGGCGCCTTCACGCATCAGACCGTCAACCGTGCGGACGATATACTTTTCGTTACCAGGGATGACCGACGAGCTAAAGACGATGATGTCGTCACTTTTCACCTTGAGATGCTTGTGCGCACCCGTTGCCATGCGGTTCAGCACTGCTGAGAATTCACCCTGCGAACCAGTACAGAGAACGATAACTTTGCCATCGGGTTGCTTGACGATATCTTCCATCTTCATGATGGTGTCTTTTGGCACTTTTATGGCACCAGTCCGGAGCGCAACTTCGATGTTTTGGATCATACTGTAACCAGCTATAGCAACTTTGCGGCCGTGCGCAGCGGCTTCTTCCATGATCATCTGTAAACGATGCAACTGACTCGAAAACGTCGAAACGATGACTCGTCTGTTCGGATTTTTCGTCATGATATCGCCGATGCTTTCTTTGATATCAAACTCGCTATGCTGATGTGAACCGGCATCTTCGCAGTTCGTTGACTCATTCATAAGAAGCAGGATGCCTTCTTTCGATGCGATCTCGGTTAGTCGCTCGAGATCAAATTTTGCTCCGTCCAAAGGATTTTCTTCGAAACGCCAGTCACCAGTGTCGACCAGAACGCCAACAGGGGTACGAACTACCACCGCAGACGCGTCTGGGATAGAGTGGTTTACCCGAACAAGTTCTATAGAAAAACTATCGCCGATCTGTACTGTGTCGTGATTTTCCGGACTCATCTCGTAGTAGGTCGGCTCGTAGCCGTCAGTTGACTCTTCCATGGAGCGCTTCACCATCGCAAGCGTAAAGCGACTGCCATACACCGGCGCCTCCAGCTTCGCGAGCAAGTGACGAACGGCTCCTATATGGTCAAGGTGACCGTGCGTAAAGGCAATACCGCGAATCTTGTGCTTGTTTTCGAGCAAATACGTGATATCCGGCACGATATAGTTGATACCCGGATAGTCAGAGCCTGGAAACAAAAAGCCCATGTCGATGATAAGTATGTCGTTATCGTACTCTATCGCCATCATATTTTTGCCAATCCCCATCTCGCCGAGGCCGCCGATGGGCATGATCTTAAGACTTGGACGGTTCGGATTTGACCGCTGTTTTTTCTGGTCTATGACACTGAACTGCTTGCCATCGTAGCCGTTGTATTTTGACTTGTTGACCGGCACATCTATACGGTGCTGACTGGCCTGCAAGTGCACGTTTTCACTCGTTCGGCGCTGTGCGCGAAACACTTCGCCGCGGCGAATACTAGCGTTGTTCAAGACTGTGTTGTCCGAACGTTGTTTTGGTTGATTGGGGCGCTTTGACATATCATCTGCGTGCGGCCCAGCGAGTCGTCTTTGACCCATAATTACTTATTCCTTTCTGTTTGTTGTTTATAAATAAGTAGCATATCCAGTGACGAGAGCACGGCAATTATCGGTAATCCCTCTCGTAAGTTAGCTCTAGTGTAGCACAGTTCAAGGATTTTTTCTAGTCCGAAAAACCTGAATCTCGAGAACCTCCCCCGACTCCGCATTTTTCGCACCTGCGAAAAGCCAAATAAGAGAGATATCATAGTTGGCGATTTGGCGAATGCGGGGAGCGGGGAGTGTTTTTGAGATTCAGGTTGAAAATAGCAGCGCCGTGTCGCTGAGTTTTTTAGCTGCCAAAAAATCATCTATAAGCACCTGGCGCATCGAGCCGTTGTAGAGTGCCGCAGCCGGGTGGTACAGAGGGATTACCAAAAACCCATAGTCGTGATACGTGACCGTTCGGGCGCGGCCGTGATCACGCGAAATAACAAGGTCGGGTACGAACGCCGCACCGCTGTGGCGTCCGAGAGTTATAACAACTTTGGGCCGAATAATCTCCAGCTGCCGCATAAGATACGGCCAAAATTCGCGCTTTTCCTCCGGCAGCGGATCACGGTTGTTCGGCGGACGGTATTTGACGATGTTCGTGATGTAAATATCGCTCCGCGCAAGACCTGCCGCAGCAAGCATTTCATCCAAAAATTTTCCAGCGGCACCAACAAATGGTATGCCCTGTTCATCTTCTTTTTGTCCCGGCGCTTCGCCGATAAACACGATATCCGCGTTCGGGTTGCCATCACCCATGACAAGCTGTGTTGCACCAGCTTTGAGGTCTGGTGTGACATCTGCTGCGACGATCTCCCTCGCAAGCGCTTCAAGTTGTGTTTGCTGACTAGACATTGACACTTTTAGTATAACACCAGGAACTGAGTGAAATAACTGCTTGCAGGTATTTCCGAGGCGACGAAGTGTTGCACGAACCGAAGGTTTTAGTATACTAAGAAAAGAGACCGTCTATGCGGCCTCTTTTTATGTACCAGACTACTTACCTGCCTGAAGATTTGCTTGCAAGATATTCGCCAAGTTTGTTGAACTCTTTGTTTATCTCGGCATCTTCGCCAAGTTTCGACAGATTTGACGACCAGTCACGCTGTGCATTTGAGATATCTCGCGACGCGTTGCTGACCTGTGTATAATACGACGAATTGTACGGGCTGTTACCGCTGAGGTATCCTTCGTACTGCTTCAGAGCCGTTTCGTACGTCCCGAGTAGCGGAATCATTTTGTTAACGAACTCTTTGTTGTTCGAATCTTTCACTTTGTCTTTGATGTCGCTAAATGCTTGCTTGATTTTGGCGACATCGGTCGAATCACGGCCGCTCGATGACGATGCTTCGCCGAGCGCAGGCACGATGTATTCGTACGCTTCGACAACAGCGTCCATCGCAGTGTCAAATTTGCCTTTCTTTTCCTCAAAATCCTTGAACAACTTCGCAGCCTCGCCGTCACGCTGAACAGCCTTCTCTTTCGATAGCTTGTCAACGCCGTCGTTAAACTCCTTCGAAGCTTCTTTTAGCGTGTCGATTTTGTTCTTGCGCTCAGTATCGGTCGAGTAGACACTCACGTATGAAGAACCGACCATTTTTGAGTACGCCGAACGCGTGTCGTTTGCCGCTTCGTACGCATGGTTGAAGTCGTCTTTACTGACCGTAAACAGCGACAGTACGATAACGAGCGCGATAACAAGGATAAGCACCCCACCAGCGATAGAACTGATGAGTATGATCGTCTTTTTGGATATACCTGGCCCTGCTGGCGCCGGTGCTGGTGCTGGCGTCGACACGGGCGGTACAGGTGCCGGAGCTGGCTGCTCGGGCGTTGGTGTTGGTGTCGGCGTTGGTGTTACTTGGTTAGTGTCTTGTGGACCCATGCAAATTCTCCCTTACATAAACTTTAGAACAATTATACACTAGCGCCCGGCTACTCGCCGAGATCTTGCGGCCGCATGCTGAGACTGAGGCGTCCTCGGTCATCGATAGCCATCAGCTTGACGCGAACGGTGTCGCCTTCTTTCACAACATCAGTTACGCTTTCGACTCGCTTATCGCTGAGAGCCGAGATGTGTAGCATGCCGTCGATACCTGGCATGATGTTAACAAATGCGCCAAAATCTTTAACCGTTACGACGCGTCCTTCGTAGATCTTACCAACTTCTGGTTCTTCAACGAGCGACTTTATCCAGTTCAGCGCTTTTTCTATGGCTTCAGTGTTGACCGCGGAAACAGTTACCAGACCATCGTCTTTGATATCGACTTCTGCACCGGTTTCTTTGGTGATCTTGTTGATCGTTTCACCGCCCTTACCGATGATAGCGCCAATCTTCTCCGGGTTCACCATGAGCTTCTCGATACGCGGCGCATACGGGCTGAGGTGATCGCGCGGGCCACTCAAGGTTGTTAGCATGTGGTCGAGGATAAATTTGCGGCCAGGACCAGACTGAGCGATCGCTTGCTTCAGGATATCGACCGGCAAACCATGAACTTTCATATCCATCTGTATGGCCGTGATGCCTTTTTCAGTACCGGTTACTTTAAAGTCCATGTCGCCCGCGAAATCTTCTGCGTCAGCAATATCGGTCAGAACATACGGCTTGTCCCCATCCATCATAAGCCCCATGGCAACACCGGACACTGGCCGCTTCAGCGGCACACCAGCATCCATCAGCGCAAGACAGCTCGAGCAAGTCGCAGCCATGCTCGTTGAACCGTTCTGGCTCATAATCTCGGTAACGGAACGGATAGCATACGGAAAATCTTCTTCAGCTGGAAGAACCGGTTCGAGCGCTCGTTCTGCGAGGTAGCCATGGCCAATTTCGCGGCGTCCCGGGCTACCAAGCCGACGCACTTCGCCGACAGTATAGCCGGGTGCGTTGTAGTGGTGCATGTAGCGTCGTTCGTAGTCGGTCTGCTCCATAGTGTCAACCATCTGCGCGTAGCTTAAAGGCGCCAGTGTCACGATATTGAGACCCTGGGTGACGCCGCGCGTAAATATGCTTGAACCATGCGTCCGTGGCAATACGCCGACCTCAGAGCTAAGCTGGCGCACTTCGTCGAGCTTGCGGCCATCAGGACGAAGGCCGTTTTTCACGATACCATCACGAACATCGTAGTGCACGGCAAGCGTGAATGCTTCGTCGTATTCGTCGCGAAGCGCTGTTGTGTAGTCATCTTCGCCGACTTTTTTCTTCATCTGCTCATGGAAATCCCAGCGCAGTTCGTTGATCATTTCATTGCGTTCTGGGTACGGACGGCGGGTTTTCTCGCCTAACTTGCCCTTCACCCACGCATCAACTTCCTTCTGGATGTCTTCGTTTGGCAGCACGAGTTCATACTCCTGCTCGAGAGGTGCAACTTTTTCTTTCAGCTCGTTCTGGAGCGCGACAGCTGGTTGCATGTGTTCGAGCGCCCAGGCGAGGCCTTCGCCGATCAATTCTTCACTCACTTCTTTCGCACCAGCTTCTACCATCGTGATACCGCTCCCTATCCCGGCAACCACAAGATCCAGTTCGCTTTCGGAACGCTCTTCGGGAGTCAAAAACGCTTTAAATTCGCCGTCCACGCGACCAACCCGCAGCCCAGCCACCGGACCGTCAAACGGCGTACCGGTCAGCATGAGTGCCGCGCTTGCTGCTATCATGCCGATAACGTCTGGGCGGAAGCTCGGGTCCATAGAAAGCACGCTTGCAACTACCTGAACTTCCTGGCGATAACCTTTCGGGAACAGAGGACGGATGGGGCGGTCGATAAGCCGGCCGATAAGGATAGCTTCGTCGCTCGGACGACCTTCGCGTTTGATAAATCGGCTGCCGCTTATCTTGCCGGCTGCATAAAATTTTTCTTCATAGTCGATACTAAGCGGGAAATAATCCAGCACAACTGGTTTATCACCGACCATTGCCGTGCCGAGCACGACCGTGTCGCCGTAGCGCGCCAGTACGCTCGCTGTTGTGCGAAAACCGACTCGGTTAACTTCGAGTGTCAGCGTTTTTCCACACCACTCTGTTGAAACGGAAATAATATCTTTTCCGTTCGGGTTGATACTACTCATATGGATGAGCCTCCTTACTACTTTAAACTCTTACCTGCTCCAGGTAAGTAACGGGTAGCAACTGTCACGTGTAGCGACGGCTTCTATCCAGCACTTACCATGTACGAGCTAGTACCCAGTATACCTTTTTGACGGGCAAATGAACAGTTTCTAGACATGAGAGAGGGCGAGACCAGTCGGTCCCGCCCTTTTCTCCTCAGGATTTTTTGCGGCGCAGCTTGATCGCCATATCAAGACCGGGAACTGCCAGAGGTAGACCAGCGCCATCATGAAGACCGTGCCCAAGCCCTGTCCGGAGACGCCTCGATAGATGATGTCGAGCCCCGAATAGATAGCGCTGATGAGCAGCAACCAGAAGAGAGCGTTCCACTTCCGGGAGAGCAGCAGCACGATCGCCACGACGGCGACAAGCGCCATGAGGGCGCTGTGGACACTGAACACAGATGCCTCTATCGGATCGTCTGTGAGATAGGGTACGTACCCTATCGCAGCGATCGAGAGCACCGCCTGGATGACAGCGCCGAGTACGACAAAAAACTTCATGGAAATTCCTTTCCTGAGGAGGTACGCTTCGGCACCTCGATTGTTGAGAACAAGAGATACCTAAGCTATTTTTATAATAGCATAGATCGATAATAAAGTCAATATCCACCCCTGGTAACTCGAAACTATGCTATCCTAAGTAGCACGTCGCAGGTGAGGTGCGGCCGCACCTCGCGTTCTAGTACCCTGTTTAGGAGGGGATTCTGATGAAGCGTTTCTTGAGTATGTACAGGCGGGATTACAAAAATCCCGCAAACATCGTTACGACCGCGCGGCTACTGCTCGCGTTGGCCTTGCCCTATTTCATCCTGAGCAAGAAGCATCGCCGGTGGGCGCCGGTCATCTTCGCGGTGGCGGCGTCAACTGACAAGCTCGACGGCCATCTTGCAAAGAATGTGTACGGCGTGACCGAGACCGGCAAGATTCTCGACCCAGCAGTGGACAAAGCGCTTGCCGCGTTCACGCTGGTACCGTCGTTCATCATGACCATCCGGAAGAACAACATTCCCCTGGCGCTCGCACAGGGGTTGATGCTCACCTTCCTCATCATCCGCGAGCACTCCGTACTTCGTCTGAAGATGCGTGCGGAGCGGGCTACCGGACGGGTCGACTCGGCGATTCAGAGTGGACGCGTGCCGATGGTCGCCCAGAGTGTCGCCTACGGCGTCCTGCTTCTCCCCATCGAAGATCGACGCATGGATGTCGCGAAAGTGGGTATCCTGTCCATCGCGGCTGCTTTTTCGGCGGCAGCCTGGAAGGAGTACTACGACCTCTACGGCGCGCTCTAACGCGAGGTGAACCCCCGTGCTCCTGGTAGCAATCACCAGGAGCACGGGACACCCCAAATTTCGGTATTCGGTATAGATCACACTTATCTTTACAGCAACCTCTTTCCAAGGACAGTCCTTGGAAAGGTTATTTGTTTAAGTAAAAAATAACTCCCGGTTCGTCGCCGGGAGTTATTTCCAAAGCCGCTTCAAAATTATTTTCGAAGGCCTAGTTTAGCGATAATCGCCTGGTAGGCATCAAAGTCCTTGTTCTCGAGATATTTGAGAAGCTTTTTACGCTTCCCGACCATCTGGATCAGCCCGCGGCGCGCTTTTGCGTCGTGTTTGTTGGCCTTCAAGTGCTCCGTCACCTCTTTGATACGAGCCGTTAGTATGGCGACCTGTACCTGAGGAGAGCCAACGTCAGTTTTACTCTGAGCGCCGACTTTGATAGCTTTTAACTTGTCCTCTTTAGTTATCATTGCCGAACTACTCTATCACAACCGCCTCTGTTATGCAAGCGTGCTATACTGACCATATGCAAGATGACGACAAACAACCGTCATACGAACGGCTCGACGAGACAAATCCTGAGCGAAACCGCCGATCATTTTTTGACTGGTTGCGCGGCAAAGAAGAGACTGAGGAGGAAAAGCTCCGCAAAAAACTTGACGAGGAGTTGAAAGAGGCTGCCCGCAAACGCGCGACCGACTTCGAAGAAGAACGGCGCACCGAAGAACAACGCGAGGTTGCCGAAACCCGCAAACTAAAGAAACGCTGGCGCGCAAAACTCGTCGAAAAGTCAAAACAGCTGCTCGAAAGTACTGCTGAACGCGGCGATGAGCCGACGAGCGGCTATGAGATAGCAAAACTTATGGTAGCGGAGCGAATCGTGAAGCTGCACGACATACTAACAACAGAAGATTTGCGCCGCTCTGAGGTAAAATCACTCAAAATCCACATCGATTTCATGGGGCTTTTGTCAGAAAAACTCGACCGGCCCGAACTTGAAGTGCCAGAAGAAGTTGAGGAACTGTACCAGACTATCGCTGCATCGGTCGAAGAAACAACGGGCGAAACCCTGGCAAAAACACCGGAAAATAACCCCGAGCCAACACCGTCATCTGAGGCAGATGCTGCGTATACCGCTTTTGCGAGCAGTATAGTACAGGCCGTCCGACGATCGCTACGGTCAGAACAACCCGCATCAGTGCAGTCCCTAGAGCAACCCCAGACTTCCTCGCCGGTCGCAGAACAACTCCTAGCTGTCGTGAAAGACACTGCGCTTTCGAGCGAAGCCTTGCAAAAAGAGATTTTTCACACAGAGCAAGTGAGGCGTCTCGCCAGCGTCGCTGAAAAGGCAGCTGTTATAGATCAGTATGTTTCCCAGGAAGCAAAAAAATCCTTCCCCACTCCGAGCCTTATGCCAAACGAGCAAACTACTCCGGTCGCAGCCAGCCAGGAGCGGCGCATCGAACCTCAAACCGTGGAAAAGAAGGTTAAATTTATGAGCGAAACTGAGCTCGTGAGCCTCGCAAGCACCGTCGAGATAGGTGCCGGGCGTTTACTCTCTGACGTCTATAAGAAAGGTGAACTCGACCGTGAAGGACTCGTGAAGGTTCTTGAAAAGTTCCGCAAAGGACAAGATTACCGGAGCGAGCTAGCCTCACGGCGAGAAAAATGGCGCCGGCATAAAGAGTCGTCACCCGAGTACCTTGCTGAGCCATCAACTACCCAACCACCGACAACCAGTTCGCGCACCAACCAGTCGACGCTCGAAAAGATGCAACGTAACGTGGAAAAAGCAAAGGCCAGTCTCGCGTCATTTGTCCTTGACCGGCCCCTGGGTAAGATTCGTAATATCGGACGAAGCAACAACAGGCCCCCTGCCCTCACCCCAGTCAACGACGATTTCCACGAGACCCCACCAGATCCAGACAGCCTCACAGGACGGCTCCGACGGCAAAGCCAAGTATTCCTACTTCTCGCTTCAGTACTGCTCGTCGTTATCCTGCTTGTCGTCGTGATCGAACTGAGCAGCCGATAGATCTCTGCGATATACGAGTAGACCATTTGATCAAATAACCGCTCTTTGGCGTCTCTTCTTCTTGAATTCATACCCCTGTCTATCACACTTTTCAGCTATAGCAGATTTTTGTGATAAACAGGGGTAGAGATAGTATTTTACTTGCCAAAATGAACTGCTATGCGCTACTATACCGTTAGCGCTTATACGTAGGCGCGTACCAACAATTTGGCAAACAACGACCCAAACTGAGTAGCTACCCGTGAAAAGCATGGCCGTAAAAGACGTACTAAAGCATACGACGCTCGTCGTTAGTATTTGCTTTAGTACGCCATGTACAGGAATGTACATGGGAGTCTCGGCTCCAAGCTAGCGGCGAGCTTCGTGTTTTCACGGAAGTAACATCGCTAGGTTACATCAACTCAACAGGAGAACTAGCAATCATGACAAGATTACCAACCCCGGGCTCGGACGCCGGTGCATGGGGCCAAATCCTTAACGACTATCTCTCGGCAGCTCATAAACAAGACGGTAGTCTCAAAGACAATGTCGTCGGTAGTGCTCAACT
>JAPUDS010000016.1 GCA_027492975.1 Candidatus Saccharimonadota bacterium | reverse complement strand
CATCCAACAGTTACCGTCTACTAGCTTAGCGACTTCATAGGTCTGGTAGTCTGCCGGAGTAGCACCTCGGTTGTCTTGGAGGGCGAGGATGGCGCTGGGGTTGGAGCCGTCATATACCGGAAGAGCGCTACACTGACTTTGAGTGAAGCTTTGCATAGTAGCTAGTGGAGCTGTGGCTGGTTCGTTATCCACCGCCCTATACACAAGCTTCAGTTGTTTGGTGCCTTCGGTGACTGTGTTGTCTATGGTGAAGGTAAGATCTACGGTGGTGGTGTTGGTAGCACTTGAAGATTCTGGGTCTGAGGAGTTCGCTTCAGTCGTTGTTGCAAGAGTGAGTGGTGTCTCACTGGTTGCTGCTGTGAGTGGAGTGTTGGTAGTGATGTTGCCACCTTTTAGCTCTATCCCTATCCCAGGCTCTGCTGCTTCAAGTGCAGCAGTAAGTATATAGCCAGTGTCATTCAGTGTGCTAGTTGTTATGGTTGTGGTGGTGGTTGCAGTTCCTCCGCCTTTTGGGATAGTAAGGTTGAGGGTTTGTTGGTTAGTAGCTAGGGTGAGGGTTGGAGCTGCTGAAGTAAAAGTAGTTGCACTGAGACCGACTATGGCAGTAGACAGGAGGAGTGGAGCCAGGAGAGATTTGAGAGAGCGAGGAGAGGTAAAAGTGTTTTGGTTATGGAAGGTTTGGAAGGAGACTCTGTGGGTACGACGAAGAACATAGAAATAGACTGTAAGACCGAGAGTTAAGAGACCGAGAGCGAGAGCAATAAAGAGCGGTAGGTTGAGGCCAGTGTCAGCAAGAGTACCTCCGCCATTGCCAACGATTATACGAATAGTTTGTTCTAGGGTTTGTTCGCCCATGGTTTAGTTTGTTTCTCCTTTTACTGTTCTCCAGTTGGTACCTAACCAAAGAGCTCATCGACTCGGCTTAGTAGATGAGGTGTGGTGGGAGGTTCTTGTGGTGACTGGTGTAAAGTCTTTAAAGTTCTTGGTTTTACTCTCTCTAGTTGAGTATGGGGGTAGTTTAGCATGAGGGGGATGGGGTGGTCAAGGGCTTTGCGGCAAGAAATATCACCGCTATCGAACTTTTTGCACCAAGTAGATGTCGACAAGCACCGTAGCGATGACGACCAAGATACAAACGACAACAACCAGCCATCGCTTCCAGTGTGGGAATTCTTGCTCATCTTTATTCATATCATCATTGTAACATCTTTTTGTTATATTGCTATAGAGTTGCTTGACTTTTAGTATATTTTGTGCTAATATAGTAAAGTTGCTGTGTTGTTTGCAGTGACCGCACCTATCCACCCTAGTAGTTAGGAACTGCTTTGGTAAAGAAAACTGGTATCCTCCTTCCGGATCGCTTCACGAGCGGCGCCCTGCGCGGTGTCCGGAAGCCAATCGGAAGTCAGAAAGCCGTCGGTCGTACTGCCGGTGTGAGCGCCAGTACGATCAGTCGTGCCGAACGCGGTTTTGCCGTGAATTTCACATCGGCAATCCTCCTCGGAGTCTCGCTCGGCCTGCTCGACTACGGTGTCTACGACATCCGTGATCGTCGTATCCTGCGGATTCTTCGCTACATGCGAGTCGTCGAACGAGGCGGCCACGCCAAAGGCTGGAAAGACTACTACGCCGGCATCCGGCAACTCGTCGAAAAGGCGGCGTAGCATGAACGAGTTCACGCCGGCCAGGCAAGGTTTTACCTACAAGATCGGTAGCCGAATCCTGAAGGGAACGATAGCCGTTTCCAGCTCGAACTTCCTTGCCGCACAGCAGGGAGACCCGGCAGCGAAACGTATCGTCCTGTCCGATATCGGACGCGAGCTGCGTATGCAGGACTGCGGTTTCATGAGCAAGGTCTCGTGGAACAAGATCAAGTGGATTGCCGAGTAGGCGACCCTCGCAACAACAACCACAACCCACCCCGAAAGGAACTCTATGAATCATAGGAAACCCTTCGGGGTTTTCCTTTTTATAAAAACTCTATGATTCCCGTACGCGTGCCACTTCCGACTGTGCTGAGTGAAATGCATCATAGGCGCCGTGCGGCGCTTGGCTTTCAACATATGCCGTCAGGTTCGTCGTCGGCCCACCGAGCGTCGCGAGGGAAAGATTCGCGCCGAGAGTCTCACCGAGCCGGCGGGTCTGTTCAAGTGCATCCATAGCAGTCCGCCGTACCGCATGCTGAATATCGTACGGAGAGTCAGTAGCCGAACCGATATTCTCTTCATGCGGCAACACTGCAACCCACAGCCCAGCCTCACCCGCGGTACGCCCGAACGAATGAGCAAACCTCAGTACAACACGTCCCGTATTGCGTTGCTGCTCATACACCCCCTTACCTAGCACGGTCGTAAGTTTCAGCATCTCAAGTGTTGCAGCGACCCTTTCCGTCTGATCACGGTATGTGCCGTCGGAGTCGGCAACGATAGGCAAGGCTAGATGACGCCGCATCACGGGCCACCCAGCTCGCAGCGATAGTCGTGCACTGCCGATCAGCGCTGCAGAGACGATATCCGCACCGAACTTCAGATCTTCGTGCGAACCGCTCTCTGCAAGCTCACGCATGAATTGCCTGGCAGCAATCGCACCAAGATACTGCTGCTCTAGCACGAGCGTGCCGGGCGGAAGCTCTCGCCGCTCTTCGGCAATGACTGCGTCGTGCGCAGCGGGAGGTATGTATTCGGGATCGGTCGGCGAAGTAAATGCTACAGGTAATTCAAATTGTCTAGGTATTCTATCTCTCATGAGCGATAGTCTACACCTATCTTCACAAAAAATACAGCATGAGCGGTTTGATCATCACAGTTTGCTACACTGGATGTATGAAAGAATTTATCGACCCGTCTCACCATGTCGTCGTGTTACAGCGCGGTGACGAACTACACGAACAGTTACAACTCTATGCGCGCAACCATACCCTAACGAGTGCCTGGGTCGGAGCGCTCGGCGCCACAAGCCGCGTCACCGTCGGTCTGTACCGAACCGAAGAACGAGAGTACACCTGGAAGGAATTTGAAGGGCTCTACGAGATACTTAGCCTTAGCGGCAACCTTTCGTGGGTGGACGGCGAACCGTTCTGGCATATACACGGTGTATTTAGCGGCGAGGATTTTCAAGCGGTCGGCGGCCACGTCAAAGAACTGATCGTCGGCGCGACCTGCGAACTATTTATAACACCACTCGACATCCCTATGACCAGAATTTTCGACGACGAAACCGGTCTCAAACTACTCTCTTAAGAGTTCTCTCTGGGTATCTTTATGCTAGGCGTAGAAGTTTTTTCGTCAGAGCGGACGTTCCCAAGGATTTTTTTGAACATGAACATAGGTAGGACGACGTTTGCGAGCACGACCGCCAGCCAGATGATAAGTGGTGCAAGAATCCATGTCGTTAGTCCGTCAAGTCGCAGTCCATCCGTAAAGAGTACTGTCAGCAACAAACCGACAAATGTCGTTACGAGAGCGATCCCGCCCCGAAGTGCCGGCAGATACCTGAGCGCCATTTTCATCACAAATGGTTCAAACAGTATCGCCACACCAGTGAAAAACAGTACGCTCACGACAAATCCAAAAACGTCTATATGAAAACCTGGCAGGGTAAGCCGTGCGACAAGAAGCCCGACGGCATTTGCAAGTAACGTTAGTACTGTACGCACCAAAAAACGAATCATACTTTTTTCTCCTTTGCTTCGTCATCTAACAGTGCCGCCAAGTGGCGAACAAACACAACAAGCCAGGTAAAGATAATCGCCGCTGCAACCAACTCAAACACTGTCAAGTTAAAATACCCTACTCGCATATACAGCCACACGCTCACGAGCAACGCCGCAAGCAACCCGTACGAGGCAACGAAAAAGGCCTTCGTAAAACCGGGCGCGAGAAGCGGCAGCAACACAACGATACCGAGAAACAAAAACGCCATCCCGGCAGCACCGACGTTATGAAGCATCGGGAACTCGTCGTATACAAACAGCCCGACGAAAGCAAGTGCGATACCGATACCACTCAGTAGCATCTGCAAAGTACCGACTTTTACCTGTTGCGAAACCTGTCCTTCGTGCTGCAGCTTTTTGAAATCTTCCGCGATATACCGCGCAAGCGCCACGATGACAAGCCCGGCTATGATAAGCGTCGCGTTAAATGCATACCCTGACACTCCACCACCAGCACCGAGCGAACTAAAGTGCATGTCCCACCAGTGAGGATTGCCCGCTGTCATCATGCTGATAAACGTACCACTCAGCAGAAACAGCGCGAGTAGCATCGAGACGCGAACCGCCGTCATGGTCGACGCCGAAAGGTAAACTACATAGGCAGCAAACCCGGTCGAAAGCGCCAGAAGCGATGATGCTGCCCAGCGGTCGATGTGCGCGCCCTTAAATGACTCAGCAACGACATAAAACAACAGTGCGTAGGTTAGAAAAACCAAAAGTCCCTGCACAAGTGCGAGCGACCACGTACTGATGTGACCTTTTATGTACTGCCAGCGCAGCGCAGCCGGCCTGCTCGTGTCTTGTCTTGCCGCTACGACCAGATGCGCAATGAATGCGACGAGACCGCCAAGTACAGAACCCAAGAAACCAAGCGAGATACCACGCTCAAATAACGAAACATTGTCGCTCCAGAAAAACGGCAGACCCATAACAAACCCGATCCCGCCGCCAACAAGCGCCGCGTAAATAGCCCGTGATTCTATAGAACTCTGCTTATCAGCAACTACTTCGGCAACCTGACTTGTCTTTTTCATAACAGCTACAGTCCTAGTAGCTGCTTTTTCTTCGCTTCAAACTCAGCGTCGGTCAAGATGCCCTGGTCGCGTAGTTCGGCAAGTTTTTTGATCTGCTCTATAGAGTCATCGGTCGCTGGCTGAGCCGGAGCCGCTGCGGGCTGTGCTTGTGCCGCTTGCTTTTTATTTCGCGAGCTTGCGATCGCCGCTCCCATAACCATCCCGCGCCGTCGACTTCTTCGTAACATTGACATTGTTTGTAGTCTCCTTATGTATATGATTAGCATTATATCAAATATTCCCTCCTGAGTAACCAGAAGGGAATATTTTTTAGTGAGCCAGCTAGTTCTTAGCGGTAAAGGGTGCGGCGGCTTTTCAGGTACATCGCACCAGCGCCAGCTAGAGAGCCTACACCGGCAACACTGGAGATAATCTCAGCTGGACCAGTCGACGGAATCTCTTCCGGTTCTTTTTCTTTACACTTGTCGCTGTCCGGGTCGACGAAGCGGTCAGTGTCAGACTTCGCGACATCTTTTGTAACAGTAACTACCTTACCTGGTACCGTGCTGGTATCACATACTTTAACTGTTTTACATTTGTCGAGGTTGGTGCTGTACGGCGGAGTATTTTCCTGGCCCTTGTCGACCTTGACAACCGTACCGGTCGACGTATCGCACGTCTCTACTTTACACTTGCTGAAATCAGTTGAGTACGGAGGGGTGTTTTCCTTGCCCCGTTGAACCATTTCATACAAACCAGTTTTCGTGTTACAGGCCTTTACCTTACATTTGTCGCTGTCTTTGTCGACATAACGGTCTTTGTCAGCCTCAGCTTTGTCTTTATCGATGGTGACGATAGTCCCTGTTTTGGTGTCACAGACAGTGACCCTTGGAACCGAACAGTCATCTTTTGTCCTCTGGAACAGTTTACCGACTATAGCATTTGTACCGACGAGACCTTCGCTAGTCGTAATCTTAGTCTGGATCGGGCCGATATAGGCGTCGATCTGGTAGTTTGTACATGCATCCGGCACTTTCACGGTGTGTGTCGTTTTGCCATTCGTTCCCTTTTTAAGAGTGATCGTTTTTACGTAGTACTGCGACTGCGGTATAGCGGTCGGGTTATTTGCAAAACCCTTGCCGTTATAGTTGTCTGGCGCAACAAACGATGCAAAGTTGACGTCAACGTCGTTACAGAGTAGCTTGCCGCCCTTTGTCTGGACAGTCATAGTATCCCTACCGGAGTATGAACCGGTAAAGTCAGTATATTTACTTCCTTTCGTACAACTCGCAGCCTGTACGGAAGTGTCCCCAAATGAGACAAAACCAATCGCCGCCAGGGTGATCGCCCCGCCTAACAGTGCTATTTTCTTTAAGAATGATGTAGTCACAACAGTTCCTCTCCTTCCAAGCCTCACTGGGCTTATCATTACTATTATATATCAATGTGTTTTATTTGTCAACTATATCGTAAAAATCGTTGAAATTATAACAAAATGGACCCTTTTCTGGCCCACTTACCCATCAGTATACGCCCGGGCGTAACAGATGTAAACCATAAGCAAATACTATCCTGAACGAACCTACCGACGTTTTATCGTTTGAGCTCGTCTCGCTGGTTTTACGGGCTGTTTTGGCGTGACGTATAGGTGTATGAGGGCAAATGATACGAAATTGACGAAAAATGTGACCGTGACGATCCATGTCAGGCTCAAAATCTGCCATGCAACGTTTTGGTTCAGCAGTCCCGCAAGTCCGCCTGCGACAAGAGTAACGACGATAACAGCGCAGTAAGCGTACTGTAACTTCGTTAGGTCGGATTTTGTTTGCCATACGGCAACTATATCTTTTAGCATATAACTCCCTTTCTATTGCAACTACTATACCATGTTATTTCATGATACACAATACTTTATTCGAAATTTATATGCGTTCAGCGTTCAAATGTTTCTCAGCCTCAGCGGCAACTTTCTCCATAAGTTGGTTGACATCTTTGTCGCTGAGAGTCTTTTCGTAACTCGCGATTACGAGTCGTAGCGTGATGGTTTTGTGGTCACCGTCGTTATCTGCTTGATAAATACTTAAGGGTTCAAGTGCGATTTCGCAGTCGCCGGGCTGATGGTCGTGAACGGTTTTTTGCACGAGGCTAAACACTGATTGATAGTCTGTGCTAGCCGGTACTTTCAATGAAATATCCTGTGAGACTTTCGGGAAGCGGCTGAGCGGCACGTACGGCCGAGGCTGTACTTTCATAAGATACGCCTGGAACATTTCGAAGCCGACTGCGCCCTCTGGGAGCTTAAACGCTTTTCGTACAGCAGCGGTGTATTCGCCGACAACACCGACAAAATTTTCGCCGTCCATGATAACCGCAGCACGTTTTGGCTCGAACGGTTTCGCTAGCTGCTCAAATACCTCGTATTTCGCCACATCACAATCACTCAGTGGTACGAAACGAGCATTTGGCGCTACAACTTCAAGGTACTGTTTTGCGACAAAATACCCTGTTTTGTCGGTCTTTTTGGCTGCCCAAACAAGCGCTAGACGCTTGTATTCACGCGGCAAACCTTCATCATCAACATCGCCGACGCGGTGCGCTTTCCCGAGTTCAAAGAGTGCAAATTCATCATGCCCAGCCTTTATGTTCGGGTGGATCTTTTCGAGCAAACTCGGCGTCAAACTGAGTCGGTAATACTGGAGATCAGGACTCAGTGCATTGCTAAGTTGATATGCCTGCAGCGCATCCTGGCCAGCTTTTTGGAGTACATCTGCGTGTACAAAACTGTAGGTCAATACTTCGTTCGCACCAGCACGACTGAGTTGTTCGCGAACACGTTTTTTAACCTCAAACACTGGATTTTTTGCAGCTGGCGTGATACTTCGACGCGGCATCTCGCACGGTAGTTTATCGAACCCATACAGCCGCCCAACTTCTTCGACGATATCTTCGGGAAGATCGATATCAGTCCGCCAGAACGGTATGTGAACGGTCATCTGCTCGTCGCTACTTGCAGCGTCAAACTCAACATTTTCCAGCAGATTCGCGATCTCTGCCTGAGTCAGCTTCAGTCCTAGCCGTGCATTTATAAAGTCTGACGTTACCATAACTTGTCGGCTGTCGGCTGTCGGCTGTCGGCTGTCAAAAATTTCCGACGCCTGCGTACCACCGGCAATCTCTACGATCAACTCAACCAATTTGCCCTGCACCACTACTTGTTGCTCCGGAGACTGGCCTTTGTTAAACCTAGTTACGGCGTCGGTAAATAACCCATAGCGCATACTGGTTTTACGAATCGTATACATGTCAAATGTTGCGCATTCGAGCACGACATTTTTCGTGTCATCCGAAACTTCACTGTTGCCGCCGCCCATAACGCCGCCGAGCCCGACAACCCCTTCGCCATCGACGATAACGATATCGTCTTCTGTTAGTTCGTACTCTTTACCATTTAACAAAGTACATTTTTCGCCCTGTTTTGCCATCCGCACGCCAAGTGTTTGCTCACGAAGCTTGTCGTAGTCATAGGCGTGTGTCGGCTGTGCGGTCAGCAACATGACATAATTCGTCATGTCAACGATGGTATTGATCGGTTTACCGCCAAGCCGCACCAGTTCTATCTGCAACCATAGCGGACTCGGTTTTACTGTAACATCTTTCAGTACGACCGCTGTAAAACGCGGACATTTCTCGCCCGCTTCATTGAAGACTTTCAGCTCAAGTCCGCTGCGAGATTCAAAAACCGGCTCGCCCACGTACCATGCCGGACTTTTAAATGCATGTCCTAGTATGCCCGCTATCTCGCGCGCCACGCCCAACTGTCCAAAACAATCCGGCCGGTGTGTGAACATTTTATTTTCGATATCAAGCACCGTATCGTCGAGCCCGAAAAGCTCTGCAAACTTTTCTCCAGATTTTAGATTTTGGATTTTGGATTTTGGAAGATCGTTCTCGGTGATTTCAATGATACCAGCGTGATCATCACCGATCGCCAGTTCTTTCGCGCTCGCAAGCATGCCGTTACTGACAACGCCTCGCAGTTCACGCGCACCGAGCACAAATGGTTCGGCTGTCCCGAAACTAGCCGGCACAGTTGATCTTGGCGGTAGCCATGCCGCAAACATACCGGCGTGAACATTCGACGCCCCGCAGACAACTTGTACGCGACCATTTTCGTCTCGCTCAACGTTTTCAACAGCACCACCGTCGTCAACCAGGCAAACGTGCAACTTGTCGGCATTTGGGTGTTTTTCGCACTCGACAACTTTGACTATAACGATATCCTGGTACTTCGCGCTAAGATCTACCACTTCTTCAACCTGCCCGAGCTGCTGGTTTATACGCGAGACCAGCTCGTCCACGGAGGGAAGCTCAAAGTCGATATACTGCCGAATTGTGTTTAGGCTAATCTTCATAACTACTTTCTATTATTGACTTTTTTGCTCTTTTTTGCTACACTGAGAGTATCACCATGTTTAGGCAGGCCTAAGGTTTCGAACCGACCGCTACTCCTAGACGTTTTGCCAGCCTTGCCTAAGGTTTCGACCGATCGCATAGGCTGGCGTTTTTTATACTCCAACGAACCGCGCAGTTTGTTGATTTGCACAATGTATTTCAAATAGTCTCTGAGCAGTTTTGAGAAGTTGTGATTTGCCTGCGATTGAACCCCAAGATTGAGGTTTTGGCTGTCGATAAATGCGTATACGACCGGTTTTTTAGTCATTTAAAATTGCCTCAAAAAGTCTAGTTTTGCGCTTTCGAAGTGGCGAATATCTTCGATGTTATGCTTCATCATAACGAGGCGGTCGATACCGCAGCCGAAGGCGAAACCGGTGTAGACGTTTGGATCGATCCCGGCAGCTTTTAGTACGTTCGGGTGGATCATACCGCAGCCCAGCAGTTCGATCCATTTGCTCTGCGAACAAACGCTACAACCACTCTCGCAGAACGGACATTCGAGTGCAAACTCAAAACTCGGCTCGGTAAACGGAAAGTAGAACGGGTTCACACGAACCTTTAACTTGCGGTCGTAGTATTCTTCGAGAAACTTCTGCAACGTCGCAACCAGCATACCAGCATGAACGCCCTTAGCAACGTAAACACCCTCGACTTGGTAAAATGTATGTTCATGCCGCGCGTCGAGATCCTCGTTACGAAACACGCGGTCTGGTACGACGACTGCGATAGCCTCGTCATTTTCTAGATTTGCGTAGTATTTTTTCAGTATACGATTTTGCATGGTCGACGTATGCGCCGGAGCGACGTACGGATCGCCGTCGGTATCCGCTTGAGTTGTCATAAATGTGTCGTAGTCATCGCGCGCCGGGTGGCCTTTTGGAAAGTTCAGACTTTCGAACATGTGGTACTGGTCGTCGATCTCACGCGACTCTTCGGCAACAAACCCCATACGGCCAAAAATCTCAACGACTCGCTCGATCTCCTGCGTCAGCGGATGTGTTGTTCCTTGTTCTGTTGGTAGAAGTTTAGGACGAGTCGCATTGATATCAAACGGTGCCGTGACGTCAACCGGCGACAAACTATCGCTTTCGACAGCAGCCTCAGCAGCCGCGACCATAGTCTCAAGCTCATTTTTCAGAACATTGACCGCCTGTCCAAACGCACTGCGCTGCTCTACCGGCAGCTTTGGTATCTCGCCGTAAAGTTCTCTTAGTTCTTTCGCTTTTAAAATATTCGACTTCACGTCCAGTTCGGCGAAACGCTCAGTTAGCGCTTTTCTAGCTTGCTCAATTTGTTCCATACTCTCTTTAATATACCATATAACAGAGAATCCCGTACCGAAAATAGGTACGGGATTCAGGGTAAATAACTCTGTTTTACGCTTCGTTTTTCGGACGATACGCAAGCAGCAGGTATAGATTGCCACCGAGCGCTGCACCGACAAGCGAACCGACGATCACTTCAAGACCAAAGCGGCTTGGTTCAGTCTTAGTGCCGTCCGAGCTTGAGTTTTCGATACGCTGTGCGATACTTGAATCTTCGCTAACCGCGAGCGCAACAGCCGGGTTAAGCACTGGACCGTTGACATATACCGGACGCGCAACTTTAGCATCTGTCGGGTTTTCTGTCAGGCTAGTGCTGGACGCCGCGTCAGTGTATTTTTTGTAGTCTGCTTTCTGAACAAGTATCAACATACTTGTACCGGCGACGAGACCGATAGTCAGCGCCATGCCAACACCGAACGATTTTACACCGTTCGAGATATCGCTACGGCTTGCTACCGCTGCGATACCAAACATAAAGATCGCCGCACCGATAAGCTCGATAAAGAGCAGCGGGATATTGAACTGTGTAAAGCTTGCAAGGCTGATAGTAAATGAACCGTTCGTCATGACGTTCATGACGCCGATAGCGAGCAACGCACCGAGGAACTGGCTCAGCCAGTACACTGGTACCATGACTGTTTTTGTGCGGCGCATCGCCCAGAAACCGAACGTTACCGCTGGGTTCACGTGTGCACCAGAGATAGCCCCAACGCCCATAACAAGCAACATGAGCGTGATACCGATAAAGAGCGGATCAATCAACCAACTGCCGAGTACGCCAGCCGTTGAAGCAGCAAATGGCGACACGCCAAATGCAGTGATAGCGACGATCGTCAAGATAAACGTGCCGAGCAGCTCCGACAAAATGATATTGGGCAGATTCACTGGAAATAGTGATTTCTCCGCCTTTGCCTTCGTCGACAACACGGGCGCTTTCTTCGCGCTCGCAGCACTTGATGTTACGGTTTTTTTGGTGGTCGTCTTTTTTGCAGCGGTCGCGCGGCTCGAAGTCGACTTTTTCGCACTGGCTTTTTTAGTAGCCATGTCGTTTCTCCCTCCTCCAGGTTAACGGTATAATGATAGTGTCAGTATAGCACGAAAGGGAACGCACATGGGATTATTTATCGGCCAAAACGAGCAGCGGAGCGAGCTACAGAGTAAAATCATCGCAGATCTTCAGGAAAAAGTTCGTTCGACGAGCAGCTTTGAGGGAGAACCGAGAGAAGTCGAGTCAACATTTCTCGAACACCAACATGAAACACGAACAGCCGGCGTCGTTATAGGGTTACTGGTTATCGTGTTCGTTGTTGTCGTCGTGTTTATCGTCGTCCGCAGTTAGTCGTCACTCGTCGGTTTGTCGAGTACTAAAGGCTCAATACTTGTTGTTGAATCAGTAATTTTTACAACATCCTTATCCATCGCGACAAGGCTTTTGTGGGCTGCGTTAAAATGCCCGACTGTGGTACTGAGCGTGTTTCCTAGTTTTTGCATGTAGGTTTCGTGTGCGGCGATATGTTTACCAAGATCACCTACCCGCTTCTGGATATCTTTTGCCTGCTCTTCTATCTGCAAGCTCTTGAGCCCTTGTAGCACCGTCTGCAGGTACGCGAGCAGCGTTGTCGGGCTAACGATGATAACTTTTTTATCTATAAATGCGTACTCTATGAGATCACGTGCGTTCGTTCCTGTCGCGCCGACATTATTGACCAGCAAATCATAGTAGATCGCCTCGCTCGGTATGAACATAAACGCATAGTCAAGCGTGTTTTCATTTGGCCGAATATACTTGCTCGTTTCGTCTATCCGGTTTTTCAGGTCGGCTTTGAACACTTTCGCCAAGGCGCTTCGTTCGGTTTTGTTATTTTCCTCGATGAGCCGGTTATAGTTCTCAAGACTGAATTTACTATCTATCGGGATGATCCGCCCCTTATCGAGTCGTATGACAGCGTCCACGATCTCGCCGTCTTTGAACTTGTACTGCATCTCGTAGACGTGCGGCGGCAGTACATTTCCAAGCACTGTTTCGAGATAGTACTCGCCAAACCCGCCGCGCTGTTTTGGGTTTTGGAGCACATTTTGCAGCGTTTTTAGCTCGTCCGCAACATCAACGACCCGTTTGTTTGTGTCTTTTAGTTCAGTGAGATTTTTCGTAATTTCAGCGATGATTTTGTTCGTTTCGCTCGACTGTTTTTGCATAGAACTCATCATGAGCGCCTGGTTTTTGTCGAGCCGGTCGCTCACGGTCGCCTGTAAATTATCCTTGAGTAATCCAACGCTCCGATTTAGCTCAGTGATATCCTGCTTGAGCAGTTCAGCACCCGGCTGGCGCTGCAGGCTGTTCAACTTCGAAAGTAAAAAAGCGGTCACGGCAACAAAACCGACAACCACAACAACAAGCAACACAACCAAAAGCATTTCCATACAGTATCAAGTGTACCACTAAAGCTGTATGAGGCGCATGAGAATAACGACGACAACCGTCGAAACAAAAGCGATAAAGAATTTCTCTATCGACGCCAGCCAGGTGTAGAGCGCGTACGCAGCAGCAAACAGAGCCGTCCCCCAGAGCAGCCCAACCCACCACGCAGACGACATAAACCACAGACCAACAGCCCAGAGCGTCACGAGCGCAGCGAGTACGACGAGCAGCGGGCGAAAGATATTAGCTCGGATCAGCATGAACAGCCCGACCACTCCGATAAGGATATGTGCTATGATCCAGGCGGTCAGGTCGGCATTTGCGCAAACAGCCGCCGTGTCATCCGAACGGCAAAAGATCGGTACGAGCGCCCAGTTATAGATGCCGAGTGTTAGCAGCCAGCCGAAAAAACCGACAAACGCGCCGACAGCAAGCGCCGCTAGCATAAAGTTACGCCCCGTAACCGTTGTTCTTTGGTGTAAACTACTTTCTTTTACCATAGTACGCTTTATTATTGCGCTCCCGCTGGTTATTGTCAACTATGAGCAAATGTGTCGTGCTTATGCTTAACATACCACAGAGCACCAAC
>JAPUDS010000015.1 GCA_027492975.1 Candidatus Saccharimonadota bacterium | reverse complement strand
CAGATTAGCCCGTTCTAGAATAGACTGAGTGTTGATTATATGTGGAGGGTGACATAGTGACGGATGTAAGACCATTGTTAGTGAAAGCACCTGACCATAGATTCGGACCCGTGATAGCAACCACCCCCACCCCACCTATCGTACTCGGTATATCCACATCTCGCGGGCAAGCCGGGTTTATGGGATTGTTGTCTTCGTAGTCGTAATAGTCAGTTATAGTCCCAGTCCCTGATTCAAAAGCAAAGCAAGAGTCTGGTGGTGTGGCAGCATAGGAGGTTTCAGGACGTTGAAGGAAGAGAGCTGTTGTGGTTAGAGTGGCTATGATGAGAAGTGATGAACTAGCAAGAACAAGGGCACGGTGAGAAATAGTGCTTATGTGAAATATTACGCTGCGTGTTATACGCATACTTGTTTGTTACCTTGTCTCTTTGTTAGGTTCTCTTTTTGTTTGGGTGGATCAAACTTAGGGTTTACTGTAAAGCAAAAGTACTTTAAAAGTCAAGAGTTATTTTGTAATTCTAAACAAGCTCGGCTTTTATGCGCCGGATACCGGCAGATGAAGCTTCTTCTTTGGTAATCTTGAATGTTTTACCGCTTTCACCGAGCTGTCCGGTGTGATCAACGTGTGGGCCACCACAAATCTCAAGACTCACTACGTGATCATCCGCGCCCATCTGATACACCTTGACCGTATCACCATACCGCTCACCAAATGGACCTATCGCGCCCATATCGAGCGCTTCCTCGGTCGGATACAGCGTAAATTTCACCGGGTGGTCTTCGGCGATCCAGCCATTGACAAGCTCTTCGGCTCGCCCGATCTCCTCTGGCGTCATCTTACGGTCGAGGTTAAAGTCAAACCTGAGCCGCTCAGCCGTGATATTACTACCGTGCTGACGTAGCTCCGGTCCGAATATCTGGCGCAGAGCCGACTGCAATAAGTGGGTCGCGGTATGGTATTTGAGATGGATGGCGTCATGGCCTTCAAGTCCACCCCTGAACGTACCTTTAGCAGCGGTTTGCGAGCGCTCGCGCTGCTCCTTCATCTTTGTATCAAACTCTTCGCGCCAATTTTCTGACAGCTCGATGCCTTGCCTGAATGCTTCTTCTGTTGAGAGTTCAACTGGAAAACCATAGGTGTCATACAGCGTAAATATTTCCTCACCAGTCAGTCTACTCCCAGCCACCTTCTGAAGTTCCTTTAGACCCTTGCGAAGAGTCTGGCGAAAGGCCTTCTCTTCTTTGACAAGCACCGCGACAATACTCTCGCGGTTTTCTTTTACCTCTGGAAAATCCGCCTCAAACATATCGGCAATAACCGGCACGATTTCTTGTAAGAAATTTTGTTCGATGCCAAGATCAAAGCTGTAGCGGATAGCGCGGCGCAGGAGTCGTCGCATAACATAGCCCTGCTCCTTGTTGCTTGGTACGCAACCATCAACAGCCAGGAACGTCGCGGCGCGCAGATGGTCGGCGATAACGCGCATGCTTTCGGTATGGCTATCGTACTTTTTACCGCTGAGAGCCTGCAACTTTTCGATGATCGGCCACATGAGAGAAATCTTAAATACATCTGGATCGCCTAGTTTTGCTGCCGCGATACGCTCTAAACCTGAGCCATGGTCAACATTTTTCTGTTCCAGCTCTTCGAACTGACCTTCGCCAACTTTTTTATATGCCATAAAGACATTGTTGCCGATCTCCATAAACCGACCGCAATCACAGTTCGGATGGCAAAACTCGCCAAACTCAGTGTTATGCGGCGTCCCAAAATCATAAAACATTTCACTGTCCGGACCACACGGATCGCCGACTGGTGTCGTGTCGGGCCCCGTCTTGCCACGATTCCACCAGTTTTTACTGCCGTCATAGTAGAAAATTCGCTCACCCTCTTTAATACCGCGCGCATACCCCGCCTCTTCACTGCCGATATCCGCGATAACACTACTAAACCCCTTATCAGCAAACAGTCTCGCCCAGGTTTCGGCGGCTTCGGTATCTTTCGGAATACCATAGCGCTCGTCACCGATATAGCAGGTAGTATACACACGGCTCATGTCAAGCTGCACGACTTCGCTCAAAAACTCAAACATCCACTCTATCTGCTGCTGTTTGAAGTAGTCGCCAAAACTCCAGTTGCCAAGCATCTCAAAAAAAGTCGTATGACGATTGTCGCCAACATCGTCGATATCCTGAGCACGCAAGCACGTTTGACTATCAACGATTCGCTGTCCTTTCGGATGTGGCTCGCCGAGCAGATACGGAATGATAGGCTGCATGCCAGAACCAGTAAACAGCGTTGTTGGATCGCCCTGCAGCACCAGTGGTGCCCGCGAAACAACTTCGTGACCACGTTCACGATAAAACTCTAGGTAAGCACTACGAATATCTTGTGCGTTCATATCGCTCCAATTATAACAGAGATTGATCTCTGAATAGACTGCGTTAGCAACGCGAGGAGCGCTTTAGGGGTGAGGAGTCTAAGAGCGAATTCACTTCGCTTCTTAGACGGAGAGGGCGAGCCCTCTACTTTATAGGTGCGGTTAAACCACCCCATTCGATGACCGTAAAGCCCTTGCGTTCGACTTTAGTAAGTTTCTGCGCTGGTAGTTGTATCGGCATGTCAAATCCGTCCATATCAAGGAAAACCCTGAAGAGTGTGTCGGGTTTTGGACTGATAGAGAGCGGTGCGAGCGTGTTCATCTGTGCCGTCGTGAGCCACGTCAGACGAATATACGGTTTGTTTGGAATCTTATCTCCCCAGAACTCCATAAAATCAGCTGTTTCTTTTGCATTCAACCCCTGTTCGGCTAACTGTCGTTTGATGGTCGCTTTCGCCTCGGAACGTTTCACAACCGCCCCGGACGTAATACCTGGATATTCACCATAGCCAGTTCCTTCCCAGAAGAGAGAGTCATATGTTTTACCATCGTAACTCAACTGACCGTTTGGCCGAGCAACGACATTTCGCCAACCATTCGCCGGGTACAGCGGGTCAGATATCTTGACGTCGGCGCCAACCTTCACCGACACCGTCGTCGTGTGGGTCGGATACAAGTAGACAACCGGCTTCGCACAACCACCGCCCATACTGTACATACCTCTGACATACACAAGCCGCTCGCCTGAAGTGTTTTTGATGATAAGCAGTCCGTGATTTGCGATGTAGTCGTCTAAACTAACTGGATTCTCCCATGACAATTTATACTCTTCGTAGGCTTTTGTCATGAGGGTTGCAGTCTTGTCCTTCAGGCCATAGACCGTCCGACCCGTATCTGTTTTACCGATAGCTACAAGATCGCCGTCACTTAAGCTATCAGACCGTGTCACGGCAGCCGATGTCCCACCGCAACCCCTGGCGATAGCGGCAATCTCATCGTATGCGGTAGCCCCCTGAGAATCTTTGTACGCGGCGGTTTTTCCGTTATCAAACGTATACTTCTCAAGCGAACGGGCATTTGGAACATAGTCGACGCTGAGTTCCGGACCGAAACTGTACCGGATAACGTACCCGATATTTGTCAGTTTGGTATCGGCATAAGCTTTTTCCGTCCGATATAGTGTCGCTGCGCCGAGTTTCATGACAACCGTTTCTGAAGTCCCTTCAGTGCGCTTGCCGAACGAAAACCACGGGTATTTCATACTCGTTACTGTATCGCCATCTTTCAACTTGATACTATCCGGCATACTGAGCGAGTCAAAATACGTTTTGCTATCTACTGTCGCTTTTCCAGCCCTCAGCTCGCGACTCGGCGAATCATACTGGTCATACGTTGCCGTTGAACTTGGTTTTTCTATGAGCGAAAAAGCTCCGCCTGCCGTTCTCTCGAAGAAAACCGCATACTCATAACCCATCTCTACGTGCTGCCGCGCCATGATGATCGTTTTGTCGCCATGTGTGCCGACTTCATAGTAGGTCGGTTTCATACGAGCATACATATCATCAACTTCAGTTTGCGTAGAATACGAAGTAGCGAATGTATCACGATAGTCATTATTTAGCAGCCCCAAGTTCTCCACCTCTTTTGGTGTCGCATACCAGATCTCTCCAGTTGTCGGGGCAATAAACCTCGGCATCACCAAACCGGCAGCCCCTTGATCATCACCCGAGACACCATCCGTACCTTGCGACACCGGACCGTCTGGCTGCTTTATAAATAGCCCGAGCACCTGGTCCTTCCATACAAAGAACGCACCGCCAAGTACGACAAGTACTGCGATAATGACGATAAAGAGAATTGGTTTCTTTCGAGCTGGTTTTTGATCTGTCGTCACCCCACCATCATCCGAAGTCTGTTCTGGCGACACGGGCTCCGACTCCGGTTCTATAGGCTGGTCGCCCACCGTCACTTCAGGTGTCGCTAGTTCCTCTACTTCATGTGATCTAACATCATCCGGCGTCTTGGAATTCTCGTCCATCTCATCCCCCTTACGCTTTATAAATTTTGATTTAAGTATAGACCTCGGCTCACTAAACAACAATACCACCGCCGAGCACTTCGTCTCCGCGGTACACTACCGCTGATTGTCCGGCTGTCGTGGCGCGTTCCGCTTCGTGCATCACGAGGGTTGTTCCGCGCAACTCGGCCGGGAGTAGCTTGCCGCGATGTCTCATGCGAACAGCGACAGATTCACCGTCTTTTGGCGCTTCGTGTATCCAATGTATATTCGTAAGTTCTACAAAGTCTCGCCACATAGCATCGTTGTTCAGATTTCGACTGACGTATACTTCGTTTTTCTCCATATCTTTGCCGACAACATAGTAGGGCAGGCCACCCCCAACTTCGAGACCGTGACGCTGCCCAAGTGTATAAAAAATCGCGCCGTCATGCCTACCGACAACCGCATTCGTTTCAGTATCGACGATGTTACCAGGGGTCGTTTCGACAAATTCATTCAAAAAATCACGGATACCGACAGATCCAACAAAACAGATACCTTGGCTGTCTTTTTTGTGTGCCGTCGCCAGTCCAAACTTTTCTGCAATTTTTCTCACCTGTTCTTTTTTGTATATTCCAAGAGGGAAGAGAGTTTTTGTGAGCGCTTCCGCGGTCACGCGGTATAAAAAATACGTCTGATCCTTAACCTTGTCTTCCGGGATATATAGCCTTGCAGCACTGCTCGCCTCTGCCGGCTGACTTCTGTCGGCTATTCTTGCATAGTGACCGGTTGCTATCATATCCGCCCCATCCTGCAGTGCTGCCTGGAGGAAAAGTTTGAACTTCACCTCTTGGTTACACATGATATCGGGATTTGGCGTACGCCCCGAGCTGTATTCGTCGATCATATACTCAACAACAAGCCTGCGGTACTCTGTCTGAAAATCATACACTTTAAATGGTATACCGAGCTGCACGGCAACACGCTTCGCATCAGCCATATCATCCGCCCATGGACACTTCATGCCAGGTAGGTCCTGTGTCCAATTTTTCATGTATACCCCTGTCACATCATACCCCTGCTCGATGAGTAGCGCTGCTGTCACCGAGCTATCAACACCACCGCTCATCCCTACAGTAACTTTTTGACTCATAGACCGCTCGCCTCCGCAAACATGATCCGGACCAGTTCACCGATACCGAGCGCCCAGCCGTACGGCGTCACCCACCACCAGCTCGACCACTGACTATCATTTGCAACCGGATGATTTACTATAGTGACGTCACCTCCGAGACGCCTGCCAAACTCAATGCTCGCGCGCCGTTGGTGGTAGGCCGACGTCACCAAAATCACCCGTTTTAATCCCATTTCTTTCACAAGTGCCGACGTATTTTGTGCGTTTTCAGCTGTCGTAGCACTCAGATCTTCGATAATGATAGAGTTTTCCGGAACTCCTTCGGCCATAGCTTGTTTTTTCATAACAGCCGCGTTACTCGGACCGCTTTTGTCGGCCGCAGCCCCCGAAAAGATCAGTTTCGGCGCCCAGCCAGCTTCATACAAACGGATAGCTTCGGCAGTCCGTGCGCTCGTGTCTCCGCCGCTGATCGCAATGATAGCATCGGCAGCACCGCACGTGCCGCCCGTTTCCGGTGCCGCACATCCTGCGATATCATCCGGTCCCAGATACATCGATAAGCCTACCGTCAGAACTAGGGCGATCGCGAGTGCCGTTATAAACCATTTCATCACAAGGCGCGCTCCGTTTGGATAGCATGCGCGATACGCTCGGCGGTATACGGCACGTCCTCTGCAGCGTTCAGATGACCAAGCGTTATCCGCAAACTTCCATCCGCCTGACTTTCTGTCAGCCCAACCGCTTCGAGACTCGGTAAACGTGTTGCTTTATTTGCCGAACATGCCGCTCCTGTCGCGATATAAACACCTTCAGTATCGAGATGAAACACAACCCGCTCAGCATCAAGCCCGTCCACGTGCATATGTATATGACCGGGCAATGAGCGCTTCGGATGCCCGTCAAAGACAATATCCGGCACAAGCGCGCTCAGCGTATCGACTAACTGTTTTTTTATAGCACCAAGCCGTTTTGCTTCATCATGCCGCTCAGCCTGAACGAGACGAAGCGCTTCGGCAAAACCGACAGCTCCAGCGACATTTTCGGTACCACCCCTGAGACCACGTTCTTGGCCGCCGCCTTCTACGAGAGGCTGGACACGAACTGACGGTTTTAACCATAGAGCACCAACCTGTTTTGGCCCGTAGCATTTTCCAGAATTCAGCGTCATCATATCGACCCCGAGCCTTGACACACCAAGGTCCAGTAACGACTGCCCTTGTGATGCATCCGTGTAAAAATACAGCGGAGTTACTACTCCTCTCGTGCGTCTATCCTCGCGAATATCCTTCAAAAGCCTCGCGACAGCGGAAAGCGGCTGCACTGTACCGAATTCATTGTCGGCGAGCACGACGCTGACAAGCACTGTTTCATCGTCTATTTGTTCCCGCAGATCGTCCTGATCTATAAGCCCCCGCGTATCAACCTTTGCAACAGAGTGAGGATAGTTTTCGACCACCCGCCGAACCGCTACATGCTCAACAGCACTGATCACTGCCTTACCACCCCCTGAGAGTACTCCCCGGAAAGCCAGATTTATGGACTCGGTAGCCCCGGCCGTAAACACGATATCGTACGGTTTTGCCCCGATGATACCGGCAACGATGCTTCGAGCCGACTCCAGCGCTTCCCGAGCTGCGCGACCTCCTGCATAACTCGCAGAAGGGTTATAAAAAACATCACTAAAATACGGCCGCATAGCCTCAATAACCCGCGGATCGCACGGAGTCGCCGCAGCATGGTCGAGATAGTATACGCGCTCACCCATCTAACTATATATTGTAGCAGGAGTAGTACGGATCGGCTGGCCGGATACGGGGTCAAACTTATATACTTCACGCATCGCGCGTTCATAGTACAGATGTACCGCCAGTGCTAAGTTTTCGAGCTCTTCACCTTCAAGATATTTATAAACGCGGCCAGGTTGCACTTTCAAAATACGACCGGATTGAACTTCGTAACGAGTCGTCGACATTTGGGGCGTATTGTTTTCGTCGCGCCACTCTTCATGCCACACCCAGGTTTTTTCGTCGAGACAGAAAAATTCCCGCGTATGCCCCGCCGGGATCGGACCGAACAGATCACGCCCGATAGCGCTTTCGCGTTCGATACAATCGCGTTCGGTCAATTTCTGCGGCAACCGAGCCGCGGAGTTACCGGTAAACAGTTTTTTCAGTTCTGAGAAAAATGCCATATCGACTCCTTATGCCGCCAGATCAACATCACGCTTAGTATAGTTTTCGATCGCATAGCGGCGCATAACGACCAGTTGCCCTGGTGCTCGAGTGACGATGTCAACCGCCCGTTCATACCGTTCGTTCAGCTCGTCTTCCGGTACTTCTGGCTTTGCTTGTCCCGGAACGATATAGTCGTTATTGTTTGAGCTGTTCTCCGCTACTCTCGATAAACCCCGAACATAGGCTTCATTCTGCACACCGAAGAGCTCATCGTCTCGCTCCAGATCGAAAGTACCGGCATGCAACGAACCGGCTTCGATCTGCGACGCACGCAAACCTTCATAATATTCAGAGACCGGCTCGCCTGGTATGACGCTCCGAGTGCTTGCAGTGATAGTGGGTTGCTGTCGTTTTGGGAACATAAATTCTCTCCACCCTTCATGTTGGACTTTTTGGGATTTTCGAGCTGTTTATTTAGAAGAAGAGTCGGTCGACATTCCGCTCCGTCCCCTGTGAGAGTTCTTCGACGGTGATGCCTCGAAGCTCTGCCACATAGGAAGCAATGAGCGGGATGTTGCCCGGTACATTTATCTTACCACGAATCGGTGCAGGAGTCAAGAAGGGAGCGTCAGTTTCGAGCAAGATTCTGTCAAGCGGGATGTTTTTTGTCGTTTCATCACGGTCACGCGCAAACGTCGCTATGCCGTTCACCCCTATAAAAAGTCCTCGCTCCAAGCCTTTCTCCATAGTTTCGACAGTATCGGTAAAACTATGGAGTACGCCGCGTATACCGTGAAAATTGTCAAAAAGAGGCCAAAAATCATCAAATGCCGCGCGGACATGAAAACTTACGGGTAACTGCAGCTCAAGAGCTAGTTCTATCTGTTTTTCTAGTAATGCTATCTGTTGCTCGCGTGGACTGTGATCGTAGTGATAGTCCAGCCCGATCTCACCGATACCAACCAATTTTTTGCCAGTCTGCGCTCGGCACCACCGCAGAAATTCGGCGCTACCAGGTAATTCTTTTTCGGCCTCGTGCGGGTGAATACCGATAACAGCGTATGCACCACCGTCCTTATCGGCACAAAACCGTACCGCCTCTTCCGAACTTCGACTGTCCGTACCGACTAAAAATTGCCGCCGAACACCAGCCGCACAGCCTTGTTCGTATGGCTCATCACCACCGCCCGGGAAAAACTCAAGGTCATGGATGTGGCAGTGCGTATCAGTAAACGATATCATTTGGACTCTGGAACATGCAGCGTCTTTTTCGGGAACATGATAGCGGGCTGCTCACGCACGACACCGTCCTTAAATGTTGCGAGTATCGTAGCGGCTGTTGAAGGCAAAAACGGCATGATCATATAGGCGATCTGATTTAACGTCCCGACACTGTGTGCCAAAATTTCACCGATATGCTCCTCCGCATCCTGATCTTTACCGAGGTTTTTTGCAATCTCCCATGGTTTGACGTTTTCAAGATACTGGTTCAGCGAGCGCACCGTCACCCAAAGCTCATCGAGCGCTTTGTTGAACTGCAAGCTATCCATCGCATCCCTGTACGGACCCGTGTCGTGTTCAGCTTGTAGCTCATCGCCAACCACGCCCGCCTGATAGTTCAGCACCATTTTTGCCACTCTCGAGACTAGATTTCCAAGATCATTGGCAAGCTCGCCGTTATATGCGCTTTCGAACTTCTCCCATGTAAAATCACCATCCTCAAGCGTTGGAATATGCCTCGAGAAGAAGTAGCGAAACGCGTCGACGCCGTATTCGTCGATAATCTGCACTGGGTCGATAACATTTCCAACAGTTTTACTCATTTTCGCACCGCCGACATTGACAAAACCGTGCACAAGCAGACACTTTGGCAAAGGTAGTTCGAGCGCCATAAGCATCGCCGGCCAGATCGCAGCGTGAAACCGCATGATGTCTTTGCCGATAACCTGGATATCTGCCGGCCAGTACGCCTCCCACTCGCTTTTATCCGGGTAACCAAGAACGGTGATGTAGTTACTGAGCGCGTCGATCCAGACGTACATGACTTGCTCCGGATCGCCAGGTACTGGGATGCCCCAGCTAAGATTTTTTCTCGGACGAGAGATACTGACATCTGTCAGACCACTGTCGAGAAGTGCCAGGATTTCATTTTTACGAAACGTCGGCACGATATCAAAACGACGTCTTTCTATGGCTTCTTTTATCTTTGGACCAAACTCTGAAAGTTTAAAGTAATAGTTTTCTTCGCTCAGTCGTTGGTACGGTTGATTGTGGTCGGGGCAAACGCCGTTGTTGTCGGTCGCTTCTTTGTCCGTAACAAATGACTCGCAGCCAACACAATACCAGCCCTCGTACGAGCCCTTGTATATGTACGGTTGCAGCCTCTGCCAGATATACTGTACCGCCGCTTCGTGATGAATATCGGTTGTACGGATAAAGTCAGTGTACTCGACGCCGAGTTTTTTGATGAAGTTTTCGAACGTCGCATACATAGTGTCCGCGTATGCTTTCGGCTCTACGCCTTGTTCGGCAGCTTTTGCGGCAATTTTATTGCCATGTTCGTCGGTTCCTACCTGAAACCGCACCTGCTTGCCCTGCTGGCGCTGGTACCGAGCCCAAATATCCGCAAGCATATAATCCATCGCGTGCCCTATATGCGGCGCACCGTTTACATACGGAATAGCTGTCGTGACATATAAATACTGTTTACTCATTGGCTACCAGTGTATCAGAGCTAACGCATCATGGCGAGTACGGCTATGCGCCCGTCGGTGTCGCCTGCACGGTGCGAGAAATAGTTTGCGTCGGTCATAGTATTGATTTGCGATATCACAATGTTATCCGGACGAACGCCGCTCTGTATACACCTTTCGCGGTTATAACCTGGCAAATCAAGAAAATACTGCCCGTCGCGCTTGTCATAAAAAGCCTGCCAGGCCGGATCATCCGCGTGCTCAAATGTATCTAACGAGTATGTTTCCCGCTTTGCGCTCGGACTCATCCAGACTATCAAATCGTTTGGGTCAGAACCTTTTTCTTTGAAGTGAGCGATCGCCCGACCCGCAAGATCAGCGTACGTTGCATGACGCCCGATATGTAGAAGTGCCAAGATCTTCTGCACCGGGTCGTACATAACCGTCGCAACACAGTCCGCGACAGGCAGAAAAAGCCCGACACCAGTTTCGGTTGTAAAAAGCCCGTCACCGGCTACAGCTTCTTGACGCCTCGTCGTGTCAAGAGAGCCGACGTCGACTATCCGGTCGTATGTTTGTTCGTCGCCGTAGCGAATAAGCTGGAATACACAGTTCGCGTAGTCTATACCTGCTCGTTCGCAGAAACGCAAACGATCATACACTGCCGGTTCGTCGTGAAACGTCCGGCCGCGGTCAAGCATCGTTCCATCATCCTTCGAAGAGACAGCGACAGTAACGAAGTTTGGAAAGTTAGTGGGCTGATCGGTTCGTATCATACGCCTCCATAATACGCCACCAGCTACCGACCGGAATATCCGCCGCGCGGTGCTCGGGATCAATCCCAGCCTGCACGCAAATGTTTTCCGCTTCGTCTTTTGTTATACCCAACCCGCCCGCAAGTGAAGTTCGAAGTTTCTTGCGCGGTGTCGAAAAACCAGCGTCTACCACCCTATAGAGTCGCCGCATGTTATTTTGTACATTTTTATCCATATGTCGTTTTTTGCATACTATAACGCTGCTATCAACGGCTGGAGGGGGTGTAAAATACTCTTTTTGCACATATGTACCGATATGCACAATATACTGTATCTGAAGTTTAACGGCGATAGGTGTTAAACTACCAGCTTCAGTACTCAGTTTTTCGGCCACTTCTTTCTGCACAAGCAGTGTCATACTCTCCGGCTGGTTCTCCGTCTTGAGCAATACTTCTATAATTTTTTGCGTTATATAGTACGGTACATTCGCAACAACCTTGTACCCTTTTGGTACTACAGAAAGATTAAACTGTAGTATATCCGCGTGCAAAACCTCGAGGTCTTTGCCTGGAAACTGGCCGGGTAATTTACGTGCCAGCTCAGCATCATACTCAACAGCAATAACCTTGCCGGCTTTTTTTAAAAGTACACTCGTCAGTGTTCCAAGTCCAGGACCTATTTCGAGCACAACATCCGTCGGAGTGAGCTCCGCAGAGTCTGCGATCGCCTCGAGTATGAGACGATCTTTCAACCAGTGCTGGCCGAGACGCTTGTTCGGCATATGCCCCTTGTTGCTACCACCAGCGATTTGTTATCCAGAAGTTGTACGCAGCAGCCCATGAGCCATATCGGCCGATAGCATACCCGTTACACCACCGTAACTGAGTGATAGGATTTGTCATATAATCGCCGCCAGCGCTTGCCATTTTGCTAGCCGGAAGCGCTTGACAGAGGCCATACGCACCAGAACCTGCATAGTTATATTTCGTCGGCGCCCATCCAGACTCATGGCTAACGATATAATCAGCGTAACCATAGTCCGACTCGGCGATTCCGGCAGCCGCCATCCAGTCAGTATGCGAACCGGGCGGTAGCACAACTTTCGTACCAACAACCACTACTTGCTTGACCGTCTCAAGTGTCGTAACGCTCGCTATCTCAACACGGGCAACTTCGACGCCGTCCTTGGTTTCGATCTCATAGGTAACGTTCCGTTTGCCATCAGCGCCTTCTTCTCTGACCTCTCGCACACCAGCTGATTTGTCGGCATCTTTTATCTCTTCGACAGGGCGAACGACCGCCTCTTCCTGTGTTACCGTTTGCTTACCGTTACGCCATACCTTCACGTCCATTCCTTCAGAAATCAGAGTAGACCCGGTTGGCGATACACCGTCATTCGTACCTAGCTTGATACCCTTTTCTTTCAGCAAACCATCAACCGTCGTTGCCTGAGTGCGAGCGACAAACTGTTTGCCGTACAGCGTAAAGTTAAGTGCGGTAGCACGGTAAACTATCATCCTAACCCCTGCTCCGCCACCATCGAGCACACTTTCGACACGTTTAAACTCTGTTTTATCCTCGTCGTACAGCATAATTCCCGCAAGTTTTGCTATCTGCCGCGGGCTCTGCTCTGCCGTCATAACGCGGATCTGCTCCCTACCATCAACAACAACTACCGGACGGGCACGAAAAATATTTACTTGGTAGGACTTCGCCTCCAGCTTTTCCTGTACTGCGGGTTCAACGATATCCTGGCTCGAAACGGTCACATTTGCCTGCTTGAGAGCATCTGCAATAGTCATAGCACGAGTCACAATAGTCACTTCGCTACCGTTGTCATGAATCGTCACAAGTCGCTGTGCGTTTGTCGCAGACGGATCATCGGCAAATGCGATATTTGGCGAAGTAACGTATATACTGCCTGCGAGTACCGTCAAAATCCCAAGCGCGTACAACACGGGCTGCGAAAAAGTGTGGTGGAAATAATTACTCAAAAACTTCATATGGTTAGTGTCTGTCTCTCGAACAAACGTCGTATCTAAGTATACCAAACTAACACGCGGGGCGCAAATACGCTAGTGCTACCAACCGCAAGACTACAAGGAAAGTTCGTCTTCAAACGTGGTCACGCCCTCACGCCATGCCTCGCTTTGTGGGTTGCCGGAAATTACCGTCTCCGGAGTCGCCTCTTCGAGTCAACCCCATCGACGCTAATCTAACAGACAGCGAACCCCGAACCCGGCGCTGCGGCTGCCGTTGCCGCCCGGGTGGACTGCATCGGCGCTGAAGTACGCGCTGAGAGCGCTGCCCGCCCAGCCCGGATCCGCCGAACTGGACCACAAGTTACCCCAGCCGCCCTGACCGTTGAACGAGCCCCACCAGTCACCAGCGAACGTGCCTTTAAAGGGACCGTCATACTGCCAGGCTTGGTAATAGTTATGGTAGTTGTCTATGTAGGCTTGGTCTTGGTTGTTAGTGAAGCCGGCCATTTTAGCACTCAGAACACTGAATTCATTGTTTGGGTTAGCTGCGTTCCATTGGTCATCAGCACCGCGACTCGGCAACCGCCACCCCGTAGCACAAATGCTATACGGTGCATCACCAGCTGTTTCATCATGGCTAGCACGAGACTCCCCTGCTGTTGCAGCACTCCAGTTATACAGGTAGCCGTAGTTAGTAGCACCTTCTCCAGTATCGCCAGGTATCGGTCCATAGGCACCAGGGTCGTCATAACTTGGATCGCCAGTGGCAACAACTTGCGGAAGAATGAAGTCAGTAGCTATATCGGTGTCTTGTGGCGTGAGGGTGGTGGTACCTGTCGTGCTTCCGAGCTTCAGATTCTCCAACATCCAACAGTTACCGTCTACTAGCTTAGCGACTTCATAGGTCTGGTAGTCTGCC
>JAPUDS010000014.1 GCA_027492975.1 Candidatus Saccharimonadota bacterium | reverse complement strand
ACTCGAGGTTGCGGCGGTTATGTTCAACAGGCGTGCATCCCGGCCACTTTCAGCACCGCTAACCAAACGGGTGTTACCTACGTTGCAGCCGGTATCATCACCGTCCCCATCCATGGAGGCATAACAAGTGGTAAGATTACTGTACTCACTGGAGACGGAACTATACGCTGGGATATAACGTTCTCAGCTAACAACAATGCCACTGCGTATGCTACTAGATCAACAGGAACAGTTTCTATCCTCGCTAGTGTCGGAACAGCGTCAACTACCTATGGAACTTCTGCTATAACGTGGACAGTAACGGGAAACTCAACAGGACAAGTTATTATAACTCCGAGTGCTGCACCACCTGCACGGCGGGTGTGGTGTGAGTTGTTACAGTTGGGGTCGTTAGAAGAGACAAATCCTAATTATTAACAAGGGCAAAATATGCAATCACTAACTTTGTAGGTTCCGGTTACGCCAGGCTACCGTGCCGGTTGCGACGCTCACGAGCGACAGTGCACCGAGTACTAGCAGCGGCTCGAGCCTGATGGCCTCAGACGGAGCAGAGGCAACATGCGCGAGCGGCGAAAGATTCATCATCCACTGGTCGAGCTGCAGCAGAGGCGCTATCCACGACATAAAGACAACTAGGCCGAAATACGCCCAGACAACCAGGCCGGCTGCACGGGGTAGAAGGCCGAAAAAGAGCACGTATAGGCCAACAAACAGCGCTAACACAGGAAAGTAGGAAAGGCCAGCCAGCGTGTACTCCACGACATTTACCGATATATCTGACGTGACAGCAACCAGGGACCCGAGCACAAAACCACAAAGCGCCAGCATAACCGCGCCGCCAGCAAGTACCACTGCCGCATGTAGCCCCAGCCATTTGAACCGCGACAGACGCGTCGCGAGCAAATTTTCAGCCCGCCCGCTCGACTCCTCAGCGCGCAGCCGAGTGATACCCTGAACAGTGTAGGCGACAACCATGAGGACGGTTATCATGAGCATAGCCGACAGAAACGTCGGGATAAGTGCGCCGTTGCCACCCATGGTCATAATCATCGCTTTGGCGCTTTCTGAGCTCTCAAACACCCGACTCATTTCCGGCACCAGCATACCAACGATCACTGCCATCGCAACGACTCCCGCGCACCAGCCGATGAAGATATTTTTCTGTAACTTCCAGGTCAGACCAAGCGGTGTCGCGAGCCACTGTTTCGCCCTGGCGCGTCCGATACGTGCTGGCAACAGTCCGGCGCCAACATCACGTGCGCCAAGCAGCCAAAAGGCGAGTGGCACGGCAACCGCCACGAACCCGAGCGACACGAGCAGCGGCCACCATTCGGGCGCTGTCAGCGAACGAGCCGCCTGTAGCCAGCCAAACGGACTGAGCCAACTAACAACGGTTGGTTCGTGTAAGCCATTCGCACTGGTACTGCCCATAAAGTCGCCGATACCACGAACGACAAACGCCGTACCGATCAGCCCGGCGAGCAGTCCATTGGCCGAACGCGCACTCTCGACCAACTGCACTACCAGAGCAGCAATCGCCGCCCATACAAAACCGAACAGTCCGAGCGTTATACCGTGCAGCCATGCACTCTCGACGCTCCATAGCTCGGGTGCACCGACCATGTGTAGACCGGCACCGATCCCAAGTGCTAAGAGCACATCGACACCAAACGCAACTACTAACGCTGCGACGAGACCGCTTGCACGATGTGCCCGCCCGGAAAGCAGCAGCTCTTGTGCACCGGTCTCTTCATTTTGGCGAGTATGTCGAACGACAAATAGCGTGTTCATAAACGCGATCAAAAGACCCCACCACAGTGTCGTCTCTATCGTCATCAGCGCGCCAAAACTCGGCGCGTCCATAGGACCGGTCAAAAATAGCCCGGCCGGGTTGAGTGCAAATGTCTGGTAGAGTGTGTGAAGCGTCGCGGAATCGCCGTATGTTTCTTTCAGCAGCGGCACCATAGCGACTAGCGACAACACCGTAACAAGCAACCAAACCGGTAGTTTGACACGATCGCGCCGTAGTATCAGGCGTATAAATGTTCCGACACCCGCCATGCTACTTCTCCTCGTATTTACTGAGGAACAATGCTTCCAAGCTTTCGTGCTCCTTTTGTAGCTCTGCGAGCGTGTAGTCAGCCACGGTTTTTCCGTCGCGGATGATAGTTACCCGGTCACACAGCGCCTCGACTTCGCTCAAAATATGGCTGGAGAGCAAAACAGTTTTGCCAGCTCCCTTTAGCTTCTGTATCTCTGTTTGAAACACTTGCTCCATCAGCGGATCAAGCCCGCTCGTCGGCTCGTCCAGGATATAGAGCGGTACGTCACTGCTGAGCGCTGCAACCAACGCGACTTTTTGGCGGTTACCTTTCGAGTAGGTGCGGAATTTTTTCGTCGGGTCAAGCTCAAAACATTCAAGTAGATGAGTCCGTCGTTTTTCATCCAGCCCGCCACGCAGACGTCCGAGGATGTCTATAATCTCACCGCCCGTCAGGTTCGGCCAAAAGTTAACATCGCCCGGCACATACGCCAGCTTTTTATGCAGCTCGACCGCATCTTTCCACGGATCCTTACCGAACAGGGTCGCTGTCCCGCGCGTCTTTTTTAGCAGCCCGAGAAGTACTCGTATAGTCGTTGATTTCCCGGCGCCGTTCGGTCCCAGAAAACCGTGCACCTCGCCAGCTCGAACCGTCATGTCGAACTCGTCAAGCGCCTTCACCGAACCAAATGTTTTTGTTAACTTTTGACAGCTTATGATCTCTTTGTTGTCGGTCATACCACCCTCACTCGTTATATCTTTCCTCCACTATACTACACCTCGGCATCACCGCGACAACAAATAGTAACGAATGGTATACTGGTTATGGTAATGCTATATCACACAAAAACAGTGGCGGAATCACTTGCAGAGCTGCGTGCGACAGAGCATGGCTTGTCGGGTAGCGAAGTAGCCGAACGACTCAGCGAATACGGCCCGAACATTTTGAAACTACGCGGCGAACCACTCTGGAAAAAGCTAGTCGAGCCGTTCGCAAATATATTTATGGTCGTTTTGTTCGTTGCGGCCGCTGTTAGTTTTTGGCATCACGAAGTGATCGATGGATCAATCATCGTCGGGATCATGCTCGCAAATGCCGGGATCTACTACGCACAGCGATTTTCGACCGAACGGATCCTTCGTGCACTGCAAAAACACGATCGGCTACTCGTCGATGTGCTACGCGACGGAAAGACGGTCCGCATAGACGCCTCCCAGCTTGTACCCGGCGACTGTATACTGCTTGACGAAGGCGAGAAAGTCCCGGCAGACTGCCGTCTCCTCGAAACAGCATCACTCCGCGTTGACGAATCACAACTCACCGGCGAGTCGCTCCCTGTCGAAAAACAGGTCGACCCGGTAGGAAAGGATTCGGAACTATACGAGCGCTCAAATATGGTCTATCAGGGGTCGTTCGTTGTTGGCGGACACGCCAAAGCACTCGTCGTCGCAACGGGCAATGACACGGAATTTGGCAAACTCGCAGCACTATCCGTTGCAACAGATGAAACCAGCCCGGTCCAAAAACGGATCGACAAACTGATCGCTGTACTTATCCGCAGTATCGCAGGGATCGCTGCCGTTGCTTTTCTGCTATCTCTCTACCGCGGCATGGACATCACCGAAGCCGTACGCTATGTTCTCGCGCTCTCTGTTAGCGCCGTGCCGGAAAGCCTGCCGGTTGCTATCACTGTCGTACTTGTACTTGGGATGCGCCGTATGGCGAAGAAAAAAGCGCTTGTCAAAAATACAAGCGCCATAGAAACAGTAGGTACTTTGACGGTTATAGCAAGCGACAAAACAGGAACGCTCACAAAAAATCAACTGACGGTTCAGAAACTTTGGAGTGCGAGTGACGATATAAACGCACTCACTCACGCGCTAGCACATGCTGTAAATGCGCGTATCTCAAAAGCACAAGACCCGCTGGACGAAGCTATGGAACGGTATCTGAACAGCAAACGCAGCGGTAAAAAACCGCTCCCGCTCATCATCCTGCCGTTTGAACAAATTCTTGCTATGAGCGGCAACATATACCACGCCGGCAACACTTATGAACTCTACGTCAAAGGGGCACCGGAACATATCATCGAACGGTGCAAACTAAACAAAAAAACGGAGGAGCAGGTAAATTCCGAGTTGCGCAGTTTTGCAGGCAATGGCTTTCGGGTCATAGCGCTCGCCCACACAACGCTCGCGAAACCGTTTGAGGCACTTGCCGACATGCCAAAAAACACCACGCTCACTTTCGATGGGCTGGTAGCAGTTGCCGATATACTGCGCCCGGAAGCACCGGCAGCGATACGAAAGGCGAGGGAAGCTGGCGTGCGCGTCTATATGGTCACGGGCGATCATTTTGAAACTGCTTTCCACATAGCGCGCGAACTCGGGATCGTCGAACATCCGGACGAGGTATTCGATAGTCGCCGCATGCACGGCATGAGTGACGAGAAGCTCGCAAGCATTATAGAAGGAACGCGAGTCTTTGCGCGCGTCATACCAGAAAACAAACATCGTCTGCTCACTATCATGAACAAAAATCAAATCACCGCCATGACAGGCGACGGTGTCAACGACGTTCCGGCACTCGCAAATTCGCATGTCGGACTCGCTATGGGGAGCGGTACGAGTATCGCAAAAGATGCCGGCGATATCATCCTACTCGACAATAATTTCCGCTCCATAGTCGAAGCAGTTCACGAGGGTAGGACCGTCTATGCGAACATCAAACGCATGGTCGCGTACCTGCTGTCAACCAACGCCGGCGAGGTACTCGTCGCTCTTGGTTCGCTCGTTGCGGGTATCCCAGTGCCTATCGTTCCAGTGCAGATCCTCTGGATCAACCTCGTGACCGACACTTGCATGGTCATCCCCATCGGTCTCGAGCCAGGCGAGCGGCGCAATATGCTCACTCCGCCGAAACCAGCTAACGCGCCTCTTTTTAGCAAGTTTTTCCTGACCCGCATCGCGCTTACCGCAGTCACTATGGCGACATTGACACTCATCCTCTATCTGTCGTATCTTTCCTCGGAAGGCGTCGCCTACGCCCGCACCATAGCATTTCACGCACTCGTAGTGATGCAGTGGGCAAGCGCCTTCAACAGCCGCAGCGACTACGAATCACTCCTGACACGAATCCGCCGCCTCAGCCCGGCATTTTACATCGGACTAGCAGCAGCGATCACTATGCAGATCGTCGCCATGTCAGAGTTCGCCCACGGCTTTTTGCATCTGACGATCGTTTCTATGCGCGACCTCGTGTTCGTTACTATCGTCTCATTCCTAACGCCGATACTCGTCATAGAGCTGCACAAATGGGTCGGCCGACGCTTTTTCAACAAGGGCAGCGCCAATGCCCGTCGTATGTATAGGAAAAAACAAGCTATCTCGTAGACGCAACAAACGTTAGAGCCTTGCCAGTTTTTCCCGCACGGCCCGTTCGGCCGATGCGGTGAACGTAATCTTCATAGGCTTTCGGCTGGTCAAAATTTATAACATGCGTCACGTTCGGGATATCGAGACCGCGGGCAGCAACATCGGTCGCAACAAGTATATCTACTTCGTGCGTCTTAAAATCTTTGAGTGCTCGCTCGCGCTGGCTCTGTGACTTGTTGCCGTGTATAGCAACCGCCGGCAAACCGTCTTTTGTCAGCCGCTCGCTGAGACGTTGCGCGCCAAATTTGGTTTCGCAAAAAATGATCGTTTTTTCTAGCTCGTCAGCACGGAGCAGGGAAGTTAGCTTTTCGATCTTGTCCGCTTTATCAACCGCATGGACGACATCTTGCTCTATATGGTCAGCTGTTTCGCCACGCACCACCGAAACCAGCACGGGGTCTTTCACAAACTCGTGCATGATGTTTTTGACCTCTGCAGTCATCGTTGCGCTAAAGCAAAGCGTCTGCCGATACGTCGAAAGCAAGGAGGCGATACGGCGAATATCACCGACAAATCCCATGTCGAGCATACGATCCGCCTCATCGAGTACGAATGTATTTACCGCGCCAAGCACAACTGCGCGCCGTTCTATCAGGTCCTTGAACCGTCCCGGTGTCGCGATGATAACATGCGGATTTCGCGATAATTCCCGAATCTGCCGTCCTATAGGCAGGCCGCCGACACAAACTGCCGAATACAGCCGCTGACCGGCAGCAAATCGTTGAAATTCGGCATCTATCTGCTGCGCTAGTTCACGCGTCGGCGTGAGGATAAGCACAGAGTTGCGCGTCGGTTCGTACGAAAGCTTTTCGATGATAGGCAGCAGAAACGCGGCAGTTTTACCCGTGCCGGTATTTGCAAGACCGATGATATCGCGCCCGTCAAGCGCCGGCGGAATCGCCTGATCCTGTATAGCAGTCGGCTCTTCGAACCCGAGAAATGCCAGCGTCGCCTGCGTCCTTTCATTCAACTTGAAGTCACGAAAGGCGTGCGTCGGTACATATGCCGGTTCTGGTGCTTTTTGAGCAGCACTGTTCACAAACCGGTGCGTCGGTATCGTACTCTGTTTTTTACCTTTGTTGTTTCTGCTGTGGTTACGCGACGGACCGCGTCCGCCCGCAGGAGCATATCGCCGCGTATGTTGGCGGCGTGAAGTAACATTTTGCATAAAAATAAACCCTTTTCTTTACAGTTACGATGAACAGCGAGAAAACGGGTTTTTCAAGTATCCATCCTCGTGGATGTTTCCACTATCTTTTCATTATAGCACAGAACTATTTATTCTGTCAAGTCTGCTATACTTAATCTATCGTATGACAGAAATCAACCATAAAGAAATAGTAACGAACGAAACACTCAACAAACTCCGGGCTGCCGTACTCGGCGCAAATGATGGCGTCGTGTCGGTCTCGAGCGTTGTCATGGGCGTCGCTGGTGCCGGCGCAGAACAACATGCCATCTTTATAGCCGGTCTCGCCGCACTCGTTGCTGGCGCTCTGTCTATGGCGGTTGGCGAATACGTCTCCGTCAGCAGTCAGTCAGATGCCGAAAAAGCCTTTATCCGGCGTGAGAAGCAGCTACTGCGGCAAAATCCAGCCGGCGAGCTCGAACAGCTTGCCGATGCATACGTCGAGCTCGGAGTTACCAGAGCAACTGCACGTACTGTTGCGAAAGAGCTGACAGCAAAGGACGCGCTAAAAGCCCACTTACGTATCCACTCAAACATCGATGAAAATGACATAAACAACCCGATGCAAGCCGCTATCTCGTCACTTGTCGCATTTACTCTCGGTGGAGCAATCCCATTCCTTGCGATGATTCTCAGTCCCAAAAGTATTCATATCTGGGCAACAACGGCCGCTGTTGTCGTCGCACTTATCGTGGTCGGTTACCTGAGCGCTACGGTCGGCGGTGCCAGTCGGCGACGCGCCATGCTGCGCGTTCTCTTCGGTGGTTTACTCGCCATGGCCGCAACCTACGGTGTCGGTGTTCTGTTCGGAACTACCGTCGGGTAAATTCGGTTATTTTCAGAGTATTCTCAGAGTTGCTCTGATATACTCGACGTCAGCATAACCCCGATCCCCCTCGGGGTTATTGTTATACAACCAGTTGGCGATTTGGCAAATACGGGGAGTGGGGAGTGTTTCGGGGTTCCAGGTTAAGTGCCCCACAACAAAAACATTGAGTCATACATAAGCGTCTTGTATACTAGTGACAGGTATGACAAATCCTATACCGCCTTTTTCACCGTGGTCGCGCCGTTCACTCGTCACGATAGTAGTTTTTGCGTCGCTTATGGTGGCGTTTTTTGTGCTTTCTATCTTCGTATCTGATCTTACGGCTATGTTGCCCTTTGGCAGTTTTGAAGTAGCACTTGCCGGATTTGCGACTATCGTGATCGTGTCGCTGGTTGGTCTTCATCGTCAACACAAAAGCGCCGACGGGCGAGCAGAAGCCTACCATGCGCTCGCACAGGAACTTTCGCAGGTGGCTAACAAGTCGGAAATCGTTATCAACGCCATCGGTGACGGTGTTATCGCAACCGACAGTAACGGGATTATCCAGCTTATCAACCCCGCGGCGCAGCTTATCATAGGCTGGGGAAAACAAGACGCGATAGACCTCGACTATCGTTCGGTGCTTCGCCTGACAGACGACAAAGGAAATGACCTGCCGCCAGACGCCGGACCAGTCCAGCAAGTGCTACACGGCAACCCATCGATAACCAGGAATGATCTGTTACTCGCAACAAATTCCGGCAAAAAAATCAACGTGTCACTACTCGTCTCACCAGTCGGTAACTTTGGTAACGGTGCGATTATCGTTTTTCGCGATATCACCAGTGAAGTTTCAGAGAACAAACAACGAACCGAGTTTATCAGCACCGCCAGCCACGAGATGCGCACGCCTGTCGCGGCGATCGAAGGCTACTTAGGGCTCGCGCTTAACCCAGCTACCGCTCAAATCGATGACAAAGCCCGAGCATACCTGACAAAAGCGCATGAGTCAGCTCAACACCTCGGACGGCTATTTCAGGATCTGTTGGATGTCTCTAAAGCTGAAGACGGTCGACTAAAAAACGACCCGAAAGTTATCGAGCTTGTCGATTTTGTCCGTGAATCAGTCAACATACTCACAACAAAAGCGCAGGAAAAAGGTTTGTCGCTCGTCTTTCAACCCGACGTCACCGAAAACGCAAACAATTCCATAACTCCGGTATTTTACGTCGAAGTCGACCCTGATCATTTACGCGAAACTATGTCAAATCTCGTCGAGAATGCCATAAAATACACCAAAGAGGGCACTGTGACGGTAAACGCCACCGGTGATGAGACGCGTGTTGTTGTCAGTATCGCTGACACGGGTATCGGTATCGCTCAGGAAGATATTCCGCATCTGTTCCAGAAGTTCTACCGTATCGACAACAGCGATACCCGTGAAATCGGCGGCACCGGACTCGGACTCTACCTCTGTCGGCGACTGGTTGAGTCTATGAACGGACGTCTATGGGTTGAGAGTGAGGCTGGTAAAGGCAGTACATTTTTCGTCGAATTCGGCCGTGTTAGTGCCGATGAAGTCGAACGCCGCGAGAACCAATTTGGAGCAACTCAGGCCTAAGCGGTAGATTTTTTAAAACATAAGCAGTATAGTAGAGGATAATATGACCAAAGTAATGCTTGTCGAAGATGACAAAAGCCTCCGAGAAATCTACGGCGTCCGTTTACTTGCCGAAGGATACGACATCGTATCAGCGGGAGACGGCGAAGAAGCGCTCGCCATGGCTATCAAAGAACGCCCTCAACTTATCATTAGCGATGTCATGATGCCAAAAGTAAGTGGCTACGACATGTTGGATATCCTCCGCTCTACAACAGAGACAAAAGGCATCCGCGTTATCATGATGACAGCACTGAGTTCCGAAGAACAGCGTATGCGCGCCGAATCACTCGGTGCCGACCGCTACCTCGTCAAATCACAGGTCGGTATAGAAGATGTGGTTAGAGTGGTCCACGAAGTGTTAGAAGACACCCCAGTACCCGCACCGACTGCCGAGCCCGTCGTCGTTAACGCCCCGCCAACCCCTGCAGTACCCCAGGCCGCACCGGTAGCCGCGCCTACCACGCCTCCAGTGCCAGTAGTCACACCAAAACCAGAGACACCCGTCCTTGCAACCCCCTCCATGCCGCCAGCACCATTACCTGGCTCTACCGCTGTACCTGTCGCACCAGGGGCCGCAAGACCACCCATCAGTAATCCACCAAAACCAGCTTCACTCAAAACTCGAGTCATCCAACCCCTCAATGATCCGTCGATAGCCCCGGTCAATATCAATGACCTACTCGACAAGGAGCTTGCGAAAGAAGCCGGTCTCACCGACGGGGAAATCCCTGTTGTCGCAACAGTCGACCAAGAGAAAGCAGCCATAGAGGAGCAGTTAAAGTCATTTATTCCGCCTGAGCCAACTCCTGTTGAAGCTCCGGCAGTTACTCAGCCAACTCCCGCGGCGCCCGCCAGCCCATCCTTGCTTCCAACGCCAGGAGTGGGTAACACCGATTCTAATATTCCGACCCCAGCTCAACCCGTAACGGCGGCACCAACAGCCCCGCAGACCGCACCAGCTGTTAGTATTCCGACACCGGTCGCTCCCGCCCAGCCTCCTGTTCCTGCTCCCGCACCGACAGTACCCGTACCCCAAAGTCCGGTCGCACAACAGGTCCCGGTCGCGCCAGTAGCAGTACCCTCAGCTCCCGTATCAACAGCAGCGGCACCAGCAGCCCCACAGACAACGCCACAACCTGCCGTCGCCCCTGTGCCCGCATCCGAGCCAGTCGTCGACCTCTCACAACTTCCGGAAGTTCCGACCGTTTCTGATACTCAGAGCACGTAAGTGTATATAATAGTCGTATATGCGACTTAATAAATTTTTAGCTCACGCTACCGGCGTGAGCCGACGCGAGGCCGATAACCTTATTTCTGCTGGACGAGTAACGGTAAATAGCAACAAGGTGTCCCTTGGAGCCCAAATTGACGAAGCCGATACTATCGAGCTTGACAACAAACCCGTACAGGGTCGGGCCCTGCAGCTCTGTATTTTACTCAACAAACCGGTTGGCTATCTCTGTTCCAGGCGCTCACAGGGCGGTGTTCCGACCATCTTCGAACTTTTGCCGCAACAGTACCGGTTGCTAAAACCCGTTGGTCGACTCGACAAAGACAGCTCCGGCCTGATTTTGCTTACCGACGACGGCGACTTCGCACATCGGATGACTCACCCGAGTTTTCATAAAGTCAAAGTCTACGAAGTTGAACTCGATAAACCGCTCGAGCCGCTACACCAGCAAATAGTGAGTGACATAGGGATTCAGCTTACGGATGGAAGAAGCCAGTTTACGGTCAAGAAGCTAGACTCGGTAGACGATCTCAGAGCTACGGCCTACGAGGTGACGATGTCCGAAGGACGCAACCGGCAGATTCGCCGCACATTTACCGCCCTTGGTTATACCGTTACGAAGCTTCATCGCACAAATTTCGGCAATTATTCGCTGGGTGATATAAAAAGCGGCAAGTACACACCGGTCGATATCCTCTAGATGATATATTTTACTGACCTTTTATAAACGTTTGCATCTCTTCAAAAGCTGCCCACGGCCACACAAAACTAGGCGTCGCAACATCGGTATTGATAGCATTACTAGAGGCGGAGATAGTAACAGCAGCGAGCGGCGCTTGGTACTTTCGTAAAACCATAGCACGCTGTTCTTCTAACCTAACCCCCGCACGGAATGCTCCGCGCACAAATTCCACCACTCTTGGCACTTCTGGACCGCGAGAGAAACTATCTATAACAACTTGTCGATCATACGCGTCAAAGAGGGCCGCCTGGACAATAGCCTGCGACAAAGGCCTTCCATATGCCAGCCGCATCTGTCCTAAAACAGCCTCACTGGCAATCGTACCAGATGGGAAATAAAGCAACATCATCGCCTCAACATCATCCGTCATACCATCTAGCTCAGCGCCGCTATCATAATCAATACCATAACGCCCAAAAGTATACTCAAGACCGTTCACTCCCGGGCTACTGTTTAGTGAGGTCGCGGCGTGTGAGACTATGGCAGTACGACGCAGGTATTCATTCAACATAATGCATTTGATACTATCACAAATAAATGGCAATTGTAAAACATAACCACCTCTGTTATACTATTATCATCATGGCAAAATTACCCTACGTCGCTATCGTCGGCCAAACAAATGTTGGCAAAAGTTCGCTGTTTAACCGCCTCTACGGTTCTCAAGAGGCGATCGTTGCGCGCGAGGCAGGAACGACCCGCGACAACGTCGTTCGTAAAGTGACGATCGGCGACCCTTATGGACGCAAGGCACCGAGCACGAGTCGTCAGACGAGCTTTAGGGGGAGAGGTGATGCTCCGGAATTCATTTCCAAAGCGAGCGGAGAGGTAAGCCCCTCCTCAAGCTTCTGGCTTGTTGACACCGCTGGCCTGAAGCCCGCCGAAGACGAGTTCGAAGCGACTATCCAGGAACAGATCGTAGAGGCAACGGAGCTGGCCGATGTTATCCTTGTCGTCGTTGACGGAACATTGTACCCGAGCGACGAAGACCGCCGCATCGCAAAAACTGCTCTGAAAAGCAAAAAGCCAGTCATCCTAGTCGTTAACAAAACAGACCTCAAAGGTTCGCTGCCTATTGATGAGTTCCGACGCCTCGGCATCAAAGACATTGTCCTCACCAGCGCCGAACATAACAGAGGTATCGGCAAGTTAGCCGAAAAAATTATTAGATTCCTGCCGCCCGAGCCAGTCTCAGATCTCAGATCTCAGATCTCGGATCTTAAAATCGCCCTGATCGGCCGACCGAACGTCGGTAAAAGCAGCCTGTTCAACACTCTCGCCGGCAAACAACAAGCAATCGTCGCAAATATTGCCGGTACGACACGCGATGTTAACCGCGTTAGCGTGAAATACAAAGGGCAAACCGTCGAGCTCCTCGACACTGCCGGTGTGCGCCGTAGTGGCAAACAAGAGCAGGGGATTGAAAAATTTAGCGTCCTACGTACCCTCGCCGCTATCGACGAAGCTGACGTTTGCTTACTACTCATGGATGTAAATGAACTCAACGCCCACGTCGACCAAAAACTTGCCGGACTCATAAAAGAAGCGGGTAAGGGGCTTGTTCTTGTCGTCACAAAGTGGGATATCGCCGAGGAGAAAGACGCCTACACCCGCGACGACCTCGCGCCGCGCATCTCGCACGAGTTCGCATTCGTCCCCTGGGCACCGCTTATCTTTACGAGCGCTGTTACAGGGCAAAATGTCACCAAACTCTTCGACCTGGCGCGAGATATCCAAACTAGACGCCAGCAACTCATAAAAACTGTCGAACTCAACAAAATCCTGCAAACCTGCGTTGCCAAACATCCGCCAGCCGGCCTTAAAAATACCTTCCCAAAACTCCGCTATATGGTTCAAACCGACCAGAGCCCGCCCTGGTTCGTTATCTTCGGTGGCAACCTCAAGCTCCTCCACTGGAGTTACAAGCGCTACCTTGAACGTAACATGCGCGAAGCCTTCGACTTCGCTGGTACGCCCATCATGTTCAGTTTCCGGCAAGAAGAGAAGAAAAGTAAGTAGTAAACCTCATCCAATTCATCCGCGAGGTAAGAAAAGGCAAGGCAAGGCTAATCCACCCCTGTAAATCTTCTTAGAAATTGTATACTTACAATAACCGATCGGTTAAAATAAGTATACAAAATATAAAAGAACGTTTTTCTATATTACACGAAATCCTCTCTGTAAAAATCTTCTTTTTGAACCCCCCTTCCTGAAAAAACAAACCTAGGTCTTTTACGTCGCAGCTGAAATACTCAGCGCTCCCCCCGACGTTACTACAAGCCGCCAGCGGTTGCCAGCTTCGTCTGTCAGGATGATACCGGTTTGCGGTGAGGAGCCGTAGGTTGGGGTTGACTGAGCATTGTCGCTGCTAATAGCGTTTGACGTACGCTTAACTTCAAGGTCTCTAACAGCAATAGTCCCGCGTTCTCGAACTGTTGACTGAGCGTGCGGGCCAAGTGCAATAGTTCGCGGAGCTGAAGCAGTTACACCGCCGTACCCAAGAGCGATAGAATACTGTCCCGATGCGGTCGCACTATTCTGGCCAATTGCAACCGATTGTTCTCCTGAAGCTGTTACACCGCCGTATCCGGCCGCAAAAGAACCCGTACCACTCGCCTTGACAGTGCCGTAACCGATAGCGGTTGCACAATCGCCTTCTGCTCGCGTGCCACCTAAACCAAAAACGGATGAAGTGACCCCGACTGCTTCTATACCTCCTCCACCAACAGCAACCGACCCGTTACCAGAGGCTCGTACGCCACCGTTGCCAATACTCACTGAGCTTGCCCCGTTAGCAGAAGCAGTGAACCCTACGGCAACCGTACCTGGCTGAGTCGCGTTAACTACTTTGCCGATTGCAACCGCACTCCCTGCGGTGGCACTTGCAACATAGCCTATAGCAACCGGGCTACCACCATCATCATCACCGCTTGCCGTCGTTATGTTACCTATACTCACCGCGTCGTCTGCCAATGCCTGAACACTTCTCCCTATGGCGGTAGAGTAGTTTCCAGACGCAGTCGCCTCGCTTCCTATCGCTCTTGAGCTAGTACCTGATGCCGTAGTATTGCGACCTATCGCCATCGCTCCATTTGCACTCGCAAGTGCACCGAAACTTCCACTCGGCCGCGTGTCTAAATGTG
>JAPUDS010000013.1 GCA_027492975.1 Candidatus Saccharimonadota bacterium | reverse complement strand
CATCTGCTAGTTGAGTAGTTGTTATGGCACTATCTTGGAGTTGTGAGGAACCAACTGAGTTATCTTGGAGTTGACTAGCACTAATACTATTATCCTGAAGTTGAGCAGTACCTACGACATTGTCTTTCAGACTACCATCTTGTTTATGAGTAGTAGAGAGATAGTCGTTGAGGATTTGGCCCCATTGACCAGAGTCACTTCCTGGGGTGGGTAGGCGGGTCATATGAGAACACTCCCTGACAAAGCGACACAGTAAAACGGTCGCTGGTATAAAAAGATATGAGCTACAAGACTTTTACTCTCTCTCTCTCTCTCTGAATTTTATGTTGTAATGTATACATCATTATATCTGCTACCCTCTTTAGATCTGCCCCAAAATCCCTTTTATATGGTTATGGTTTATTCTACGTGAGCAGCGGTGAGAATGTCAATGTTGGCGTAAAGTAGTTTTACTGGCGCGTTACTTTGACCATGCTGTGGCGAAGGACATCGTCGCCGAGCATGTAGCCAGCCTGGAGTTCTTCAGCGATCACTTCGTGTTCACCCTCCGACTCATCGAGCTGTACCGCGTCATGAAGTTCGGGGTTAAACGGCGCACCAACAGCCGCATCAATCCGTCGCACACCCAGATCAGCGAGCATTTTGTCGAGTTTTTTCAGAAGTCCAGCGATACCCGCAGCCCACGCATTGTCTTTGAGCTCTTCAGGGGTGTGCGTAATTGCACGCTCAATAGTATCGACGATTGGCAGCAACTGTGAGATAGCCGCAATCTTGCCGTCAGCACGCGCCATGGCTTTTTCTGACTCTACACGCTTGCGGTAGTTCTCAAAATCTGCCCGCGTCCGCTGTAGATCAAGCGTTAACTCCCCTATCTTCTGCTCGTAATCTTCCTTCTTTTTCTGTGCTTTTTTTCCTTCTTCTTTCATCCTTCTGCCTTCTGTTTACAGTACTTCCTCTAACATAGCCCCGGTATGTCGAACAAGCCGCATGACGCGGGCGTATTCCTGGCGGGTCGGCCCTAAAACTCCGATGTAACTGCGGTCGCTATACGGCGAGCAAAAACGGCTGATGATGAGACTCGCCTGAGACGTTTTGCCGACGGGGTTTTCCGCGCCTATAAAAACATTCAACGGCTCGTTCGGTGCCGCTTCGCGAAGCCATGGCTCAAGGTTGTCGAGCAAACTTGCGATCTGTTGGACGTTACCCGGATTTGTCATAAATTCTGGTTGCGAAAACAGGTTGCTCATACCGCTCATATAGAGTTGATCGCCGATAGTTGCAAGACCGAGATTTCGGGTTACTTCAGCGAGACTATCGACCGCGCTACGGATGGCTCGGTCGGCTCGGTCGGAATACGTCGCAACGCGAGCATCGATAGCTTTTGCACTCCGATCGGCTAGCTGTGGTATGCCGTCAGTCGACTCGGTGATGTTGTTCACATACAGACGATACCCTCTGTCGGTCGGTATCCGGCCGGCACTGGTATGCGGCTGGGTGATGTATCCCATATCCTCAAGCGCGGCCATTTCACTGCGGATCGTCGCGCTGCTCACGCCAAACAGCTTCGCAAGCGTGACGCTTCCGACTGGAGCAGCAATTTCAGCATACTGTTCAACGATCGCCTCAAGAATTTTCAGCTGTCGCTCTGTCATACACGATAGTATAGCAAAATTTAGCACTCAGAGTCAATGAGTGCTAAATTCCTGTGTAATGCCTCGTTAAGTGTTATTTTCTTGTGGCAGCAACTGCCCCGCCATAGGTGCTTGCGCCATAACCACCCGCAACAGAACTGGTCGTTTGACCGAGTTTCACGCCTTTGAGCAGAGACTGGACGAGCACGCCGCCGCCAGCCACAAAGAGCGTTGCGGCCGCCGTGTGTTTTAGAAATTCCTTGCGGTCCATAGGTTTTTGTAATAATTCGTTGAGAGCTGTCGGTACTTTCATATTTTTAACTCACTTTTTTGTTTTATATGGTAATAATCACAGTGTATACCGCTCCTGTTAAAAAAGCAAGAGCATTTTAATAACAATTTTTTATGCGCGAGCTGGAGCTATAAAACCGTCGATAGTCCGGCGCACCTGAGGTCGTTGGCTGGTATTTGACCGTTGTAACTGCCGCTGCATAACTGGTAGCGGACGCTGCTGTGGCACAACTACTCGCTGGGCAGCTTGACCCCGCGGCGCAAATCCGTCAATACTGCGGCGTGCTCGGACCAGCGTAGGCTGCAAAGGAACTGCTGCGGGCAAAGGATTCTTCCTCTCTTGCTCTAACTGCACCCCAGGGAGAGTCGTGAGCGGCGAAGGCGACGCAATGATTTGTTTTTCAAGCGTAGGCGTAACGACGATCGGCGCTGAACTTGTCGCTGTCTTTGTCTTTCGCCGATTTCGCAACAAAACGAGTACGATACCCGCTTGGTACATAACGATCATTGGTGACGCAAGGAGCGTCTGGTTGAGTGCATCTGGTGTCGGTGATATGATCGCCGCAACGATAAATGAACCAAGGATGATTTTGTCCTGAAACCGCATCAATTTCTTCGGCTGCAGCGGCGTCGCCCCGTTGATCAGCAGCATGATAAGCGGTATCTGGAACAGTAACGCCCCGGCAAGTAAATACGTCATGACAAATGAGAAATACGAATCTATCGTCAGCATGGGGTCTATATGGTATAAGTCGAAGCCTGTTAAGAAGTAGAGAGCGGCCGGCAGGCTAACGACATACGCAAACACCATACCAGCAAGTGCAAGGACGAGCGACGATATCGTGAAAATAATTGCCTTTTTCAGTGTCCGTTGTTTCATAGCAGGCATAAAAAAGCGATAAACATTGTAAATAATAGCCGGTAGCGCGCCCACCAACCCAACAAACATACAGACCTGGATGATAAAGCTAAAGGCCCCTCCCGGAGTGAGGTACACAAGCTGGTGGTCGTCGCCGAGTGGTGCGAGAAGTACGTTGATAATCTTGTCAAAAAACGGATAAGCCGCGGCAGCAGCCACGATAAATACGCCGCCTATGGCAAAAAGACGACCCTGCAACTCGCGGACATGATCCATAAAGGTTGGCAAGGTCGGCTCGGCTACGTCAGATGGCGTTTTAGGACTTGTTTTCGCCCTGTTTCTTTTCACTTGGTTTTTCGTCCTTCATGCTGTTACGCAACTCTTTCGCAGACGAACCAACACTACGGGCAAGCTCAGGAAGCTTCTTCGCCCCGAAGAGCAGGAGTAAAATAACTAGAATGATGATAAGCTCAGGTGCACCGATATTTGGCATTTGTATGTCTCCCTTGATTATTCGTTACTAATACAATACTATAATGGTAATGGATAAAATGTCAAAGGAAAAGAGAAACATTCTATGAGCTACTTACTCCTCGCTAGACAATTTGCAGCTACCTACGACTGTAACACCTACGGAAGCGGTGCTTACAACTCAGCCGGCGAATGCGTCGCCGAAGCAGCTGGTGGACTCTCGGCAACCGGAACCGATGTCATGATAGGCATCGGGGTTGGCGTCGTCCTCATCGTCCTCGCGGTCGTCCTCATTCTCCGAAACCGCAAGAAGAAATAATCTTAGTCGCGTTTTAGCATAACCGTAAAGGCATCTGACGGGATGTCGACTTTGCCAAACCGCTTCATACGCTTTTTGCCTTTTGCCTGCTTTGCGAGCACTTTTTTCTTACGACTCACATCACCACCATATAACCCTGTCGTAACGTCTTTGCGGTACGCACTGAGATCTTCTCGGGCGATAAAACGCCCGCCGATAGCCGCCTGTAAAGCTACCTGAAAGTTCTGACGAGGGATCACTTCTTTCAGTTTTTTGACCGTTTCACGACCAAGCCGTTCAGCTTCAGTGCGATGTACCACAACTGATAGCGCATCGACCATATCACCAGCGACATAGAAATCAACCCGCACGAGATCTTCTTCGCGGTAGCCGGCCAGTTCGTAGTTAAAGCTACCGTACCCGCTCGTCACACTTTTGAGCTGGTCGTAAAAATCTGTCAGTAGGTTGGCGAGCGGCGCCTCAAAACTAACGAGCGCACGCTCATCTATATAGCTGAGGTTTTTTTGTCTACCTCGCTTACCGACAATCAACTGCAAAACTGGTCCAAGATACGATTTCGGAACGATAATTTCGCCGTTCACCCATGGCTCAGCGATAGTTTCTACTTTACTAACGTCAGGTAGGCTAGCAGCGCTTTTTATATCTAGTTCATCACCTGTTGTTAATTTTACTATATAGTCAGTTGATGGGTTTGTGACGATAAGATCAAGACCGTATTCGCGCTCCAACCGTTCTCGGATAATGTCCATGTGTAGCAAACCCAAGAAACCAATCCGCACACCAAAGCCAAGTACTGGCGAGTTTTCTGGTTCAAACTGCAAGGCCGAATCGCTAAGGCTCAGTTTCTCGATAGCATCTTTGAGGTCATTGTAATCTTCGTTTGACACCGGAAAAAACCCGGCGTAGACAAACGGCTTGACGTCTTTGTAGCCCGGAAGCGGCTCGACGACTTTCGCCAAAGTCACCGTATCACCCACCTTTGCATCTCTGGTAGTCTTGAGATTGGTAACGATATAGCCGATTTCGCCGGTTTGCATGACAGGTTCGGGTATCATACCCGGAGCAAGTTTGCCGATTTCCAGGGCTATACCGTGAGCTTTCGTTGCCATCATGTATATCTGGTCGCTTTTTTTGAGCTCGCCATCAACGATACGCACATACAAAATCACCCCGCGGTAGTCGTCATAGTAACTGTCAAATATCAGTGCACGAGTTGGCGCATCGACTTCACCGCGCGGGGCAGGGATACGTTCGACGACTGCCGCAAGCACCTGGTCGACATTTTCACCGGTTTTAGCACTGATCTTGATAATGTCCGACTCGTCGCAACCGAGTAAATTGATAACTTCTTTACTCACACGCGGTACATCAGCCGCCGGTAAATCGACTTTGTTAAGCACTGGGATGATCGTCAGATCTTGCTCTATAGCAAGATAAACATTGGCAAGTGTTTGAGCCTGTATCCCTTGACTGGCGTCGACGACCAAAATCGCTCCCTCGCACGCCTGCAGGCTTCGAGACACTTCGTAACTAAAATCAACATGTCCTGGCGTATCTATCAGATTCAGGTCATATCCCTCATAGTTCATCCGCACCGGTGTCAGCTTGATCGTAATACCCTTTTCCCGCTCAAGATCCATACTGTCAAGCAGTTGGCTTTTCATGTCACGACGTTCAACTGTACTGGTCAGCTCCAGCATTCTATCTGCAAGCGTGCTCTTCCCGTGGTCAATATGGGCGATAATGCAAAAATTACGGATATGATCGAGATGCGCCATACGCTCACATATCCTTCGGCTGCGACCGAACCTGGCCAAATGCTATCTTTTTCACGATTGTTTTCACTTGCTCGATAACCCCGGCGGCTTCTTCAAGTTTGAGCAAACGACCGATGTACGTGTACGCCGCAAAGCTGACAAGCGCGATAAATACGAACTTCGGGAAAAGTACGCCAAATCCCTGGTCAGCTACTGCCGGACCAGTGATAAGAAGTGCGATAACCGTCACAAAAGACATAGCGGCGGCCGAAAGAAGCGTGCGCACAACTCCGCCGACGAATTTACGGTCAAACAACTTCGGTATACGCCGTCCGATGATAGCAAAGAGTATGCAAACTTCAACGACAGCAACAAGCGACTGCGCGAGCGCAAGACCGTAGATACCCATATTGAGCCGTTGGCTGAACAGGATCGCCAGCGCGACATTGAGCGAGATAGTAAAGATAGAGATATACAGCGGTGTTTTTGTGTCTTTTTGCGCATAAAAACTCCGTGAAGCAATCTGATAAATCGACCGGAACACGATGGCGATACACAAAATACCGAGTGTCGTCGCTACCACCGGTGCACCTTTTGTAAAAAGAAAGCTGGCTATAAAGTCCTGGGTAAAGTAAGCAACGGTGGCGATCGGTAGTGAGAGCCAAAAGATCACCCGAATGATCGCTTGGAGCTCGCTGCGAAAGAGATCTGGCCGTCCCTGGCTAAGTCGTTCTGTCATCTGCGGAAAAGCGGCCGTCGAAATCGCCACACCAACTAGCGTCACCGGCGCCATACTAAGTGTCATCGCTCCGTTATATGCCCGAACCGTACCCTGCACCATGCGCGACGCCAAATTCGTCTCAACGATAGTGTTAAAGTAGTCAATCCCCTGGTCGAGAGACCGCGCCGGCAGGTTCTTCAGCACCTGATGAAAACCTCTGTTTTTCCAGTAAATTTTAAAGTCATAGTCAAACCCAAGACCGATAAGCCCGATGGAGCTGACAAGAAGCTGCAAGATGCTCCCGAGCACAACCCCAAGAGCCACTCCCATAATACCCCCGGCAAAAACCTGAATTCCAAAGATACTGATGCCGTTTGTGAAGAACAAAAGCCCGATGATAATACCGATGTTATAAACAACTGGCGACAGCGCAAAGAACGTAAACCGACCGATAGCCTGCTGAATACTCGCTATCACGCTCGCGATAGCAAACAGGAACGGATTGATAGCGATAACGCGCATCATACTGACAGCGAGACCACGTCCAACCTCATCGAGCCCCGGACCAACAACATACCGCACTAACGGATCGGCGAAAATGATGATAAGAATACTTGCCACCATCGTGACGATAGCAAGCAGATTTAACAGGCTGGTTGAAAGTTCCCAGGCCGATTTTTTATTGCCAGCGTGCAAACGGTCATTGAACACCGGGATAAACGTTACGCTGAGCGCACCAGAAACAAGCACGAAAAACATAAAGTCTGGGATGATAAACGCCGCTGTGTATGCATCAGCATACCGAGGCAACGTGTCATAATAGTACGCGTTCAACAGACGGTCCCGAAGCAGCCCTAATAAGCTCGAGAGTAAACTCGAGCTTGCGAGCAGGACGGCCGCGAGCTGCACGCTGATGCGCGCGTTCGCCCTGGCCATAAACGCTTGGACGCGACCCATGCCTTATATTATACCCTTACAAACAGCGTAGTGACAGCAGTTCTAGTACAATTTTGCAGTGTCGGGCAAACTAGCGCCTTTTAGTACTTCCTCAACAACCTTTTCGTCGACCGTTTCGTCTTTCAAAAGACGTTCGGCAAGCGCTTTCAAATAGTCGCGGTTTGCTTTGATAACGACGCGTGCGCGATCAGCCGCCTCGTGCATAAGTTTTGCGACTTCCGTATCGATAATCGCCGCTGTCTCATCGCTATAAGGACGATCCCGTGTCATCTTGTCAAACATGAGGCCGCCGCTATCTTCGTGAAATACCTGGTCGCGCAACTTGTCGCTCATACCCTGTTCGATAACCATATCGCGGGCAATTTCAGTTGCTTTTCTGAGGTCACTGCCGGCACCGGTTGTTACTTTGTACTTACCGTACACGACTTCTTCGGCGATACGACCACCGAGGGCACGCGCCAGTATATCTTTGAACTCGACGATACTCGTGTAATTTTTGTCTTCCGGCGGAATAAACCATGTCACTCCACCAGTGCCGCCACGCGGGATGATCGTCACTTTATGGACCGGGTCGCTATCCGGAAGCACGTGGCCAACCAGCGCATGGCCAGCCTCATGATACGCCGTCATCTCTTTTTCGCGGTCGCTCATAACCTTTGTCTTGCGCTCAGGACCGATCGCGACTTTTTCAAACGCTTCCGTCACATCTTTGTTGTTGATAACTTTACGGTTGGCACGAGCTGCGATAATCGCTGCTTCGTTCGCAATATTCGCAAGGTCAGCCCCAGAGCTGCCGGCGGTTTTTGCAGCGAGTGCATCGACATCGACAGAATCATCGACCGGTTTGTCTTTAAAATGAACTTTCAAAATCGCCTCCCGATCCTTACGCTCAGGCAACGAAATACCAACACGGCGGTCAAACCGTCCTGGACGCAGCAACGCCGGGTCGAGCACATCGGCGCGATTCGTCGCCGCAAGCACGATAACATTTGTACCAGTTTCGAACCCATCCATCTCAACTAGGATTTGGTTGAGCGTCTGTTCCCGCTCGTCATGGCCGCCCCCCATGCCTGACCCGCGGCGTCGACCGACAGCGTCAATCTCGTCGATAAAGATGATACACGGAGCATTCTTTTTTGCTTTCTCGAACAAGTCACGCACACGGCTAGCGCCGACACCGACGAACATTTCAACAAACTCTGACCCAGAGATGCTGAAAAACGGTACTTCCGCTTCCCCAGCAACTGCGCGGGCAAGCATCGTCTTCCCCGTTCCGGGAGGGCCGACAAGCAGCACGCCCTTCGGGATCTTTGCTCCAACATCTTGGAACTTCTTCGGGTGTTTTAGAAAATCAACAACTTCGACAAGATCCTGTTTGGCTTCATCATTACCGGCGATATCTTTGAAAAGCACCTTGCTTTTTTCGTTTCCGTAGAGCCGTGCCTTGCTTTTGCCAAAACCCATCGCCTGGTTGTTCTGCCCCTGCGCTTGACGGAACATGAAGAAAAGAATCCCGCCGATGATGAGTGTCGGTATGACAATTCCAGCAATATTTATGAGCGCTGAGTCAGTATTTGACGGCGCTGAGTCATCGAGCGTCACCTTCGACGCGTCAACTGACCCATCTTTAAGAAGCGTACTGATACCCCCCTGGATATACGACCGTTCGCTCGGTTCGTCCTTGCCCTTGACAGTGATGAGCAGATCGTCGCCCGAACCGGCAATTTTTACGATCTCGCCGTTGTTAGCGCGTTTGATTATCTCAGATATCGGGGTTGTTTTCAGTTCGGTACTTGGCGAGAATATCGCCCAGAGTGTCAGCGCAAATAAAATGATTATCGCGAGAAACAGCCCGGTTCGCAAGTACTGCGAAACAGGACGGCGCGGTGGTTGAGACTGTGCTTTTGCCATACGATTTTACTTCTTTTCTTCCTTGTACAAAAAATTCTTAGTGCTTCTATCTTACCATATCCTAGACGATCAGCCGCTGACGTGTCAGGAGTGCATTTTTGCCTTTGCTCAAATTAAGAATCGATCCTTGACGTCCGGTCTTCGCAAAATGCAGGAGCCGCCTAAGATGAAAAGGCTCGTGTTTTCCACCCGTTGCGGCCCGGAGTACTTCAAGAGCTACCGCGTCTGGCATCATGATAAGCTTGTGACGCGACAGTCCGACTTCGTCTTTTACGCCAGCAAGAGTTTTAACGACTTCCGCTTCGATCTCCTCGCGTAATTTTCGCTGTTTTTCGGCAAGAACCAGCAGTTTTTTGCGCACTTTACCGTCAAGTTTTGGCAAAACGCCGTGGCGGATATAGTTGCGCGTGTAACGCACGTCGTCATTTGTGCTATCTTCACGCCACGACAGGTTATTGTCGATAGCATAACGTGCCAGATTTGCCTTTGATGCGCCAAGCAGCGGCCGATAGCGCTCATCAGCCGTCCTGAGTGATGCCAGCCCGCGCCAGCCTGTTCCACGTTGAAAATTGAGCGTGATCGTTTCCAGTAGATCATCCTGATGATGCGCAGTTATAACACCTTCGGCACGATGTTTTGCGCGGACGGTCTCGAACCAAGCATACCGTGCATCGCGTGCTGCTTCCTCGCTCGTTTCATCGCCAAGCTCTAAACGTGTCGTCTCGTAGGGTAAGCCGTACTGCGCAGCCAGAGACTCAACATGCTGCGCATCAAGATGACTATCCTCCCGAATACCATGGTCAACGTGCGCCACAACGAGCATCAGTTTTGGCGTTTTATCATGAAGAGCTGCAAGCATATCAAGCAAAACCACACTATCAAGCCCCCCAGATACCGCTACGATATACTTCATGTTGCCTTTCGATTATACAGCTTATTTTGGCAAGCTGAGCACAAAAACCGTACCTTTTTCGCCATCACTCTGGACCGTCAGACGGCCGTGCATCTGATCCACGAGTCGTTTTGCGAGCGACAGTCCAAGTCCGTGCCCTTCGACATTTTCTTTTGACCGAGATACGTCCGCACGATAAAACCGCTCGAAAATCCTCGACTGTTCCGCCAGCGGAATCCCCGGCCCTTCGTCCGCAATACTAATTTCAACAGTATGAGCAGTCATCTTTCCCTGTACCGTTACACGACTTTTCTTCGGCGAATACTTTATAGCGTTGTCGAGCAAAATCTCCAGAACCTCAACGACGCTTTCATAATGACCCTTGGCAGTTTTTGTACTTACCTGGTTATCGATCTCGATACGTTTCGTCTGGGCAAGCGTCACTACATGCGTCACCGCTTCGACAGCCGCTGCTTCCAGATCTATATCGCTACGCGGCAAGTCTTGCTGCGATGCAAGCAACAACAAACGTTCGGTGAGCGTTCTGAGCCGAGCAACCTCTTCAAGCGTACTCGCAAGTGTCTCATGGTGCTGTTCGGCCGTTGCATCCGGGTCGCGCAACCCCACTTCTATCTCAGTTTGCATGACCGTGAGCGGCGTACGTAACTCGTGGGCAGCATCGGACGCAAATTGCGCCTGACTATCATGCGCTTCCTGGATAGGTTGCAATGTGCGCCGCGCGAGCAGATAGCAAAGAGCTGTCCCGCCAACCAACACGGCCAGGTTAAACACAACTAAACTCCCGACGAGCCGCCCGGCACTCTCGCGAACACGCTGCTCACGGTTGAGGGTGTCAAAAACTCGTAGCGACGCCTGCATACTACTCCCTTGTATCGAGCGAAACGCATAATTAAATTCATGAGTTGCCACCTCGTACAGCACAAAACTAAATAAGAGGCTGACGAGCATAAGCAACCCCATATACCAGGCCGTCAAACGAAGCGTCGCCGACTCAAAAAGGCTGAGACGCCGAACGCTTCCATTCATCTAGTCGCCTCGATCTTGTACCCAAACCCGCGCACCGTATGAAGAAGCGCTGGCTTGTCCGGAAACGGTTTGTCGATTTTAGTTCTGAGATAGCCAACATATGCCTCAACCGTGTTCGGCAAAATATCAGCGTCAAAATCCCAAACGTGGTTGATGATATTTGTTTTACTGAGAACTCGACCGTAGTTCCGCATGAGATATTCGAGCAAGGCAAATTCGGTCTGCGTCAGTTCTATAGCCGCACCTCCCCGTTTGACCGCATAACTTACCGTGTCAAGCTCAAGATCACCGACCTTCAGCGTGTTTCGTATAACATCTTGCGGCCGGCGCATCAGTGCTCGCACGCGGGCCAGCAACTCCTCAAAACTAAATGGTTTCGTCAGGTAGTCATCCGCCCCAGCATTCAACCCTGCCACGCGGTCGCGGATCTGCCCCTTAGCGGTCAGCATGATTATCGGTGTTTGGTTACCTTTTGTGCGCAACTGTTCACAGATAGCAACGCCGTCCATACCACCCGGTAACATCCGGTCAAGTATGATAACATCGTAGTCATCGCCCAGCGCCGCACTCAGTCCCGAAGGACCGTCATAATACATCTCTACCACCGCGCGCTCCTGCTCAAACCCAAGCTTCAGCGCCCTCGCGATCTTTCGCTCATCTTCAACAATAAGTAATTTCATACTCTTTATAGTATAAACCCCTTCTGAACTTTTCCTGAAGACATAGTGTCATCATGGTATCGGCACGCAAAAGCCCCACAAGAAGTGGGGCTGTCACGTGGTAGCACCGACAGGGATCGAACCTGTGACCTTAGGCTTATGAGTCCTACGCTCTAACCAACTGAGCTACGGTGCCTCGTCGAAATCGACTTCGAGCGCCAGCTTTCTAAAGCTGCGATGAGGCACAAGAAATTGTAGCAAAGAACAGGGAAAAACGCTAGTTTAGTGCTTTATGCAGCGAGCTCGAAGTCTTCCCGGGTAAGTTCCTCGACAATATCTTCGGCGTCTAGTTCCCGTAGACTAAAACCACGGCGTTGCATGAGACTTTCGACGGTCGCGCCAAGATTACGGACGCGATCTTCGCCCCAGCTAATTTTATTTTCGCGGACAATACCGTCCAGAACCGACTCTGATTCTTGAGTAGGCATATAGTTGCTTCCTTTTCGTTTTAGTGATGTACATATTCATCATAGCAAAAAGCTTACGTTTTGTCAATACTTTAGACTACATTTATTTATTTTTCGCAACAATACCATCACCTGAATCCCGAAGACCTCCCGACTCCGCATTTTTCTTGACCTGCGAAAAGCTGAGATAAGAGAGATATCATAGTTGGCGATTTGGCGAATGCGGGGAGCGGGGAGAGTTTTTGGGATTCGGGCGCGTAACATTTGACCCCTTGATGATGCTTGTGCTATAACTATACTTGTACTAACTACAAAGGAAAATAAACAGCTATGCTCGTTCCCCCCGTCCTGAGTGACCCCGCCTACGTGCTTATCGCCGCTGGCGCGCTGTTCGTGCATGTCTGCTACCAGCTGAGTGTCAGTGTTCTTACCCACTTTAGCTCCCATAGCCTTAGCCGAAAGACATCTGACAAACGGCTACTCACCCTCGGCTTTAGTTACAGCTTGGGCGTAGTGGTAACGACCGCGCTTATCATCACCGCTCTTGCTTCGATAGCACAAAGTATTCACGGTGGTTCGCAGTTGCTCGTGACGGTTGTTGTCGGGCTGGCGCCGTTTATCGGGCTGGCAACCGTGCTCTGGTATTACCGTCAAGGTGAAGGAACCAGGCTCTGGCTGCCTCGTCCCGTGGCGCAATATCTGTTACAGCGATCAAAAAAGACTCGCTCATTCCTGGAAGCAACCCTACTCGGTGCTGCGACGGTTATCGGCGAACTGCCATTTCTGGTCGGACCGCTCCTTTTTGTCACGTATCTTGTGGCGCAAACCCCCTCGGCCGGCTGGTTCGGCTGGGCTTTGTTGTACAGTTTCGTCGCTGCCCTTCCGCTCCTCGTCACTACCATGTATATCACGAGCGGACACAGTGTCGCTCGGGCGCAAAAATGGCGCGAAACCAATAAATCATTTCTTCAGTGGACAAGCGGCATAACGCTCATCGTCTTGACGTTGTATCTGACGGTCTTGCAGTTAGGAGTGTCAGCATGAAACAAACGTATGTCCTCGACCATACCAAACAAGGACGACTGTTTGATCCGTTGATCCTGCACCGAAGTATCGTGTCGGCCTGCATGGGTGTGCGTTCGCACGAAGGCGAGGCACACGAAACTGCCGAGCGAGTATGTAAAAAAGTTATCGACTGGCTGGCGCCGAAAGACGAAGTAACGAGTAGTGATATCCGGCGCGTCGCCGCGAAACACCTCGCAACGTATCATCCGGAAGCCGCGTATATGTATCAAAACCTTGAAATGATGGTATAAAAAAGGAAAAACTATGGCAAAACAAAAATTTGATTATGACCTTATCGTTATCGGTAGCGGCGCAAGCGGCAGCGTAGCCGCAGACATCGTTGCGTCAGCCGGACGGCGTGTCGCGATGGTTGAGGACGAGGTTCTCGGCGGCGAAACAGCAAACTGGAGCTCCATACCGTCGAAAGCACTTCTCCGAGCGGCCGACGTCTACGACAGTGCAAAAGTTCAGGGACCGGCACTAGGACTTCGCTCGGGAGCGATCGGTTACAATTATCCGTCGGTTCGCGCCTACAAAGATGCTGTTCTTCGTAAAAGCGGTGCAAAAAGCTACGAGGCATACTACAAAGGCAAAGGTATAGCCCTGCTAAAAGGTCACGCTCACTTCATAACCCCGCACGAGATCACGCTGGAACGACGGCACATCAGCGCGGCACATTTTCTTATCGCAACTGGAAGCGTGCCAGCAACCGGCAACGTACAGGGCCTCGACAAAGTACCATACCTAACGCCGCGAACTGCCCTAGACGTCATACGGCCGCCAAAAACGCTGTTCATCATCGGTGCGGGTGCAACTGGTTGTGAATTTGCTAACCTGTTCAGCGCATTTGGTTCAAAAGTGTACATAGCAGACGAGGCCGCGCGGATTTTACCAAAAGAAGACCAAGAGGTTAGCGAAGCAGTTGAACACACGTTTCGCCGTCAGCGCGGCGTTACGCCGCTCACGCATGCAAAAGTAATCCGGGTAGCGCGAGCCGGCATCATGACCGCCGTCACCTACCTTGTCGGTAGCGATGAGCACACCGTCAAGGTCGATCATGTACTGCTTGCCGCCGGCCAGGAGCCCATGATCGACATCGGTCTCGAAAATGCCGGTGTTGAACACACCAAAAATGGCATCAAAGCAGATGAACACCTGGCAACGAACGTCTCGCACATATATGCGGCGGGGAACGTACTCGGCCGGTTCATGTACACGCATACGGGCGTCTACGAAGGACGTGTTGTTGCAAACAATCTCTTGCACCCCAGACAGCTCATCTCCCCCGACTATACTGCCGTCCCCAGGGTTACTTTTGCGCCCACTGAGGTCGCAAGCGTTGGCCTCAGTGAGGCCGACTGTCTCCGACGAGATCTTCCTGTACGCACTGCTGTCGCACCGCTCAATATCATCGCCCGGGCAACCATAGATAACCTATCGAACGGATTTGTAAAAATTATTACCGACAAAAAAGGCCAGTTGCTCGGCGCAAGTATCGTCGCGCCGCATGCTGGTGAAACTATCCACGAACTCGCACTCGCTATCCAGTACGAGCTGACGGCCGCTGAAGTCGCAAATACACTCCACGCATTTCCAACCTGGAGCGAAGCGGTTCGCGTTGCCTGTGCGAAGGTCAAGTGATAACGCCACTCCGAAAAACAAAGAACTCCGGATCTTCAAAGGTCCGGAGTTCTAACGAATCCATTTTGGTAGCGGGGAGTGGATTTGAACCACTGACCTTCTGGTTATGAGCCAGACGAGCTACCAGGCTGCTCTACCCCGCGTCATCAGAATCGATCTTAAAAAGATTCGTTCTGTTTTCGGGCACGGTGACTATAATACATGAATTTACAGATACGGTCAAGATCAGGCACCCGAATCTCGAGGAACCTCCCCCGACTCCGCATTTTTTGCACCTGCAAAAAGCCAAATAAGAGAGA
>JAPUDS010000012.1:11319-17148 GCA_027492975.1 Candidatus Saccharimonadota bacterium | reverse complement strand
ATGGTCATCATCTCACATTGTGCTTATTGTTAGTTTATGATAGATGGTGGAGGGAGGGGGTGTCAAGGGGAGGAAAAATACTCCCTAAGGCTAGATCAATAGGCCTATTGCAGCAAATTCGAAACGACGAGAAAGCTGTTTTTTCCCTTTTTGATGATACCACCCCGCGAAGCATCCACATCGCTACCCAGCTTTTCACCGTTAAAGGTTACGCCACCGGCCGCTATTAGACGTCTGGCCTCACCGTTGCTCGCCGCTATCCCGCCTTTTACAAGCGCTTCAACAACTGTACTGGCATCGACTGATGGTATTTCTTTAAACAGGATCTTGAGTCCCTCCTCGTCGACAATCAGGTCGCCCATGCCCGTCCCCTGAAACAGGATACGTGTCACGTTTTCAACCGAAGCGGTCGTCTCGACACCATGTACTAGCACAGTCACTTCGTGAGCAAGTCGTTTTTGCAATGCCCGCTCACCAGGATTCGCATCGTGATTCGCGATCAACCCTTCAACTGTTTCTTTGTCGAGTAGTGTGTATATCTTTATCAGATCTTTTGCGGTTTTATCGTCAACGTTGAGCCAGAACTGGTAGAACTTGTACGGGCTAGTTTTTGTCGGGTCGAGCCAGACAGCGCCGTCTTCACTCTTGCCAAACTTGACGCCGGTTGCTTTGTTAACTACCAGCGGCGCCGTGTATACATGTGCATCCGCGCCCTCGAGTTTACGGATCAACGAAACACCGGTGATGCTATTTCCCCACTGGTCAGCACCGGCAACTTGCAGGGTCGCACCCTGTTCGCGGAACAGATGCAGGAAATCATAGCCCTGGATAAGTGAGTAGCTGAACTCGGCATAACTGATACCGCTGCCGCCCTCGCCGATACGAGCTTGAACAAACTCGCGGTCGAGCATTTGCGTCATGCTGGCGTGTTTGCCGATATCGTGCAGGAACGATATGTAGTTGATATCTTTGAACCAGTCGGCGTTGTTCACTATCTCGAAATCTTTGCCGCCAAAGATGGCTCGCATTTGCGCAGCGAGGCCCTCAACATTTTTCTGCACAACGGCCGCATCGCGCAGGTCGCGCTCCTGTTTTTTACCGTCAGGATCACCGATCATCCCTGTCGCACCACCGACGAGCAGGATAGGTTTGTAACCGTGGTCTATAAAGTGCCGAACCATCATGGCCGCCGCCAAGTTGCCTATTTGCATACTGTCAGCGCTCGGATCCACGCCCCAATAAAACGTCCGAGGGGTCTCGTCTAGCTCTTTGATATCGGCAAATGTCATCTGGTTGACAAATCCGCGCCAGGTCAGCTCTTCTGATAATGTCATGCTGTTCGCACCTCTCGTTCGTTATAGTTATACACAAAAATTGTATCAGATTTTTCAGGTTCAGACCTTCCATAATGCTATAATAGGGTTCAAATGTGGGCTAAGGAGACACTACACCATCTATGAGTAAGCGTGGATCACGGCGCGTCAGTCTGTATTCGAATTTGTCGAACCGCCGCAAATCAAACCGTGAGTATAAAGCACGTCGCAAGGCAGAATACCTTGCTAGTCTACCGAAACATCCGGTAAAACGTGTTCTCTACCGTATGCACCCGAAACGATTTTTTGGATACTGGTTTAGCCGCGATGGTGCATTTATGGCGCTCAAACTGTTTGGGATCGGGTTTGGAATCATCGTCCTACTTATGGGGATCCTCGTCTTATATTACCGTCAAGAAATTGTTGCCTTAAATCCAGACCAACTCGCCCAGCGCGTTCAGACAACCGTAACACGCTACTATGACCGCAACGGCGTTCTTCTCTGGGAGGACAAGGGTGACGGCGACTATAAACTTGTCGTAAAGTCAGATGAAATATCACAGTACATGAAAGATGCGACAGTCGCCATAGAGGACAAAGACTTTTTTCAACATGGCGGCTTTAGTTTGAGCGGTATTGTCCGAGCTGGCTGGTCAAATTTATCCGGTAGCGGCAATACACAAGGTGGTTCGACACTCACCCAACAACTTGTCAAACAAGTCTTTTTCGCAACAGAGGCGGGCGACCGTGGCATAACGGGCGTTCCTAGGAAAATCAAGGAAGTCATCCTATCTGTCCAGGTCGAGAGTATGTACTCGAAAGATCAGATTCTGACGATGTACCTTAACGAATCGCCATACGGTGGTCGTCGTAACGGCGTCGAGTCAGCTGCACAAACGTATTTCGGCAAAAGCGCGAAAGATCTGACTCTTGCAGAAGCTGCACTCCTCGCGGCTATCCCGCAAAATCCGACGTATTACAATCCTCAAACACTCGAGATCACCGGGGCAAACGACGCGCTACTCGCACGGCAACATATCGTCCTTGACTACATGGCCGAACAAGGCATGATCAAGAAAGCTGACGCGGAGACTGCGAAAAAAGTAGCCGTGCTCGACGAAGTTAAGCCAGAATCCGATCAGTATAAAGACATCAAAGCTCCCCACTTTGTACTCATGGTGAAGCAAGAGTTACAAAAAGAACTTGGCGCAAAGGTCGTCGGCGACGGCGGACTGACAGTTAAAACAACTCTGGATTCCCGTGTTCAAACGACTATCGAAGAGTATATGGATAAACTATTTGCAAGTAGCTGGCCGCGAGCAAATAGGTTCGATAACGGAGCTGCTACGATGATAGATAACCAAACCGGACAGATCCTTGGTCTTGTTGGCAGTCGCGGCTACACGTATCCAGGTTATGGCGCGTACAACAGTGCGACCAGTTGGCTGCAACCAGGCTCAACTATCAAACCAGAAGTCTATGCGGCGCTCCTCAAGGGCAACTACGGCGCTGGTTCTATCATCCCAGACACCCCTATCCCGCAAAGTATCTATAGAACCGACAATGGCCAGTCTGTTGCTAACTTTGACAACAGATTCCAGGGCAACATCACTCTACGAGAAGCGCTCGCTCGCTCCCGCAATATCCCAGCCATCAAAGCCATGAACTGGGTAGGTATCGACAAAACGTGGTCAGTTATCCGCGATATGGGCGATACCGGCTACTGTACGAACGGTCAAGAAGTAAATGCCGGCCTGTCATCCTCTATCGGCGGTTGTACGACAAACCAGGTTGACCACGTCAACTCGTTCGCGACTATCGCACGTATGGGCGTGTACAAACCAACGGCATCTATCCTTGAAGTTAAAAATGCACAGGGACAGATTATCAAACAATGGGAAGACTCATCGAAGCAGGTGCTCGATCCGCAGGTAGCCTACCAGCTCGCTGATATCATGAGCGACCAGGCGGCCCGTCTTCCAGCATTTGGCCAGGCTGGTACTGCGGGATTCCTGCCGAATAAACCAGACGGCGTGCGTATCGCCGGCAAAACCGGAACGTCAAATGACGGCGTAACCGGCTACCCTAAAGACCTATGGTTCATGAGCTATTCACCGAAAGTCGCTTTTGGTATCTGGGTAGGCAATCACGACTCGAAAGCAACTGCACCAAATGCGTATTCGACAGTACTTGGTTCGACGAATGCCGGCGTTATGCGCGACGTGCATGTCAACATATTTGCAAAAGACGGCACCTGGAAAGCTAACGACTGGTTTAGCGTTCCGGCTGGTTTGCAAAAGTTAACGGTCAACGGCAAAACAGACTGGTTCCCTTCATGGTACAACAAAGCGAAAGCGACTGTCGGTGAAAAGATAGTGTTCGACACGGTTTCAAAGAAAAAAGCCACCGAATGCACGCCAGCTGCCGCAAAGCTAGAAGTGACTGTTCAGATACTCACAGACCCTTCGACAAAGCAAAAAACCTATCTCACCACCGAAGGCTACGATCCGAACGCAACAGACACTGTCCACCAGTGCAGCGACGTCAAGCCTTTTGTCAATAACGTCGATATCGCCAAAAATGGTAGCAGCTACAAGATCACTGTCAGCGTAACACAAGGGACGCACGCATTACAGACGATCAATATCAATGTCGGTGGTGCTTCAGCGGGCACGATAAGCGTGACGAACAGCGGTTCATACAGTCTCAACTACACGCCGACCACAAACGGCCTACAAACGGTCAATGCAACCGTTACCGACAGCGCACTCTATACGAGCGATCCACCTGTCAGCAAAAGCTACAATTTTAACTGAAGCGAGTCGTCCTCGTCACGACGACGAGGACGCTAGATATACCTAGGCGCGGTTCGCAAGATCGACGAGAGAGTCTTCGGGTGTTTTTGGTTTCCGGTGCGTCGGACGACGTTTTTGGTTCGCCGTGCGGCGAGATGTCTGTGCGGTTGCCTGAGCTGGCGGTTGCGCCGTTTTGGTCTTCCCTTTGCTGATCTTTTCGTGATGCTTCGCAAACATCATCTTACCGGCTGCTGTTTGTAAAACACGAGTCGCCTCGACAGTCAGTGTCTGACCGATGAATATCCGTGCATTGTCAACAACAACCATCGTGCCGTCGTCAAGATAGCCGACCGCCTGATGACTATCCTGGCCGGGCTGCTGTAGCTTCACTTCAAGCGTCTCGCCGGGCAGATACGTCACCCGTAGGGCATGCGCAAGTTCGTTGATGTTTATAACACGAACCGCCTGTACTCTGGCTGATTTGTTAAGGTTGTAGTCGATAGTACAAAGTCTCGCCTGCCATTTGAGCGCAAGATTTATGAGTTGTTCGTCAACACCTTGTTGGCTTGTGATGCCGTCGTCGATAACTTCTATTTTAAGTTGTTCGATAGCTTGCAGTTGTTCGATAACATCGAGTCCGTACCGAGCACGTTCGCGTTTGTCGTGGTCCGCCCGGTCAGCCATGAACTGCAACTCGCGAACAACACAGCGCGGCACGATGAGCTTCGAGCTGATGAGTCCGGAACGGGCTATAGGGACAATTCGGCCGTCTATAAGAACACTCGTGTCGAGTAAGATGCCGTCTTTTACCTTAGCTGGCTGCACCGACTTTAGAACAAGATAGCTCGTCTCGGCAAATATACCAACCGTCACGATAGCGATAAGATTTGTTAGTTCCATAACTGATTATTTTCCTTTTCCTGTTAGATACGTTATAAGTGCTGATTTTAGATCGGCAACCGGTCGTATAAACGGATCAACCGGTCTGGCGACAGGCGCAATCGCCCCTGTAAAGCCTAATTTCTTTGCCTCTTTTGTGCGCTGGGCGCTCATGCGGCTACTTCGAACTTCACCGCCCAGTCCGACTTCGCCAAAAACGACAAGCTTCTCGTCCAACCTGCGTTCAGCCGCCGCCGAAGCGATGGCCATACAAACCGCAAGATCAGCTGCCGGATCTTGCAGCTTCAGCCCGCCGACAACATTGACGAAAACATCGCTTTCACTCAGCTTCAGTTTTGTTCGACGTTCCAAAACAGCGATAAGTACGTTGAGGCGATTTAGATCAAACCCGCTAGCCGTTCGTTTCGGGTAACCAAAGTGTGACGGTGTCACAAGTGCTTGGATCTCAACCAGCAGCGGGCGATTTCCTTCCATAGTCGCAAGGATAACCGAACCATCTTCCTGACCGCGCTCCTCAAGCAGTTGCGCAGAGGGATTTTCGACGTGTTTCAGCCCGTCATGTATCATCTCAAACAGCGCAATATCTGCTGTCGAACCATAGCGGTTTTTGACAGCGCGCAGGAGTTTGAAACCACCGTAGCGGTCGCCCTCAAACTGTAACACAACATCGACCAGATGCTCTAGTACTTTCGGCCCGGCGATACTTCCCTCCTTCGTCACATGCCCGACGAGTACAACCGCCGTATTTGTCGCCTTTGCTGCCCGGATGATGATATTGGCCGAGTTCGTAATCTGGCTCACCGTACCAGGTGCACTGGCGA